>CADDZP010000557.1 GCA_902812475.1 Actinomycetota bacterium
CACCGGTTTCCTGGGCAAATCGATCGTCGAGAAGTGCCTGCGCGCCGTGCCCGAGGTGGCTCGCATCGACCTCGCCATCCGTCCCACCGCGCGGCGCTCGGCGGCAGACCGGCTGGCGCGCGAGGTCCTCGCCAGCCCTGCCTTCCGGCGGCTCGAGGAGGAGCTCGGGCCGGAGGCCTTCGGTCGCCTGGTGGCCGGAAAGCTGGGCGTGGTCGAGCTGGACCTGGGGCGTGAGGACCTCGGCCTGGGGTCCTCCCCGGAGGCGCTCGCCGGCTACGACGTCGTCATCCACTCGGCGGCCGCGGTCGAGTTCGACAACCCCGCCGACCTGGCGGCGCAGACCAACCTGCTGGGGGCGGCCCGCCTGGTCCGGGCGCTGGCCGAGAGCGGCGGGCGCCCGCACCTGGTCCACGTCTCCACCGCCTTCGTCGGGGGTATGGTGCGGGGGCTGGTGCGCGAGGAGCTTCCCCTCGACCCGGGCCTCAACTGGCGGCACGAGGCCGCGGTGCTGGGCGACCTGCGGGCCGCGGTCGAGGAGGAGAGCCGACGGCCGGAGGTGCTCGATCAGTTGCGGCGCCGGGCGCGCAGCCGGGTCGGGCCGGCGGGCGTCCCAGCCCAGGCGCGGGCGGTGGAACGGCTGCGCGAGCGCTGGGTCCGGGACCGGCTGGTCGAGCGGGGACGAGCTCACGCCCGGGCCCTGGGCTTCACCGACATCTACTCGTTCACCAAGGCCATGGCCGAGCACGCGGTGGTGGAGCTCCGCGGCGATCTGCCGCTCTCGATCGTGCGCCCCAGCATCATCGAGAGCGCCCTGGCCGAGCCCTTCCCGGGCTGGCTCGAGGGGTTCCGGATGGCGGAACCGGTCATCCTGGCCTTCGCCCGGGCCGCGCTCCCGAACTTCTCCGGGCTCCCCGACGCCGTGCTCGACATCGTGCCCGCGGACCTGGTGGTGAACGCGGTGCTGGCGGTGGCGGCCTCGCCGCCGCCGGCGCGGAGCTATCGCATCTACCACCTCGCCTCCGGCAGCCGGAACCCGCTCCGCCTGCGCGAGCTGCACGACCTCTGCACGGCCTACTTCCGGGAGCATCCGCTGCGCGATCGCTGGGGGCAGGCGGTCGGCACCCCCACCTGGACCTTTCCCAGCCGGGGAGAGCTGGTGGCCCGGGGCAGGCTGGCGCTGCGGCTGGTGGACGCGGCGCAGCAGCTGGTCGAGCACCTGCCCCTGGGGGTGACGGCCACGCGCTGGTCGGATCGACTCAACCAGGAGCGGGGACGGCTGGAGCGCGTCCTCAACCTCTCGGAGCTGTACGGGGTCTACGTCGAGGTGGACAGCATCTTCGACACCCGCAACCTGATGGAGCTCTGGGAACGGGTGCCCGAGACGGAGCGGGCGAGCTTCCCCTTCGACCCGGCCGGGTACGGGTGGGAGGACTACTTCCACCGCGTCCACCTCCCGGCCGTGGTCCGCATGGCTCGCGCCGACGCCGGCCCGCGCCGGCGGCGGGCTCCCACCGGCAGCACGGCCCCACGGGTCGAGCCCAACACCGCCCTGGTGGCGCTGCGGCGCCAGCGCGGCCGGGGCGACGTGCTGGCGGTCTTCGACGTGGACGGCACGCTGGTGCAGACCAACGTGATCGAGTACTTCCTGTGGATGCGTCTCCGGGACCAGCCCCTGGACGCGTGGCCGCGATTCCTGGCCGCGATGGCCTCCAGGGCGCCACGCTGGCTCTACCTGGAGCGGCGCTCCCGGGCGGAGTTCCAGCGCGCCTTCTACCGCGAGTACGACGGGCTCGACCTGGAGCGGATGCGGGAGCTGGGGCGGGAGGCCCTGGACGCGATCACGCTGCGTCGGGTCTTCCCCGAGGGCATGCGCCGCATCCGCGCCCACAAGGAGGCAGGACACCGGGTGCTCCTCCTGACCGGGGCCCTGGACCTGGTGGTGGAGCCGCTGGCCGAGCTGCTGGAGGTCGATCTCGACTGCGCCCACCTCCTGGTACGGGACGGCCGCCTCACCGGCGATCTGAAGTCCCCGCCCGCCGCGGGCGAGGCGCGGGCCACGCTGCTGCAGGCGTACGCCGACCGTCACGGCCTCGACCTGGGCGCGAGCTTCGCCTACGCCGACGCCATCTCCGACCTGCCCATGCTGGAGACGGTCGGCGTCCCGGTGGTGGTCAACCCGGACGCCCGGCTCTCGCAGGTGGCCGGCCAGCGCGGGTGGCGGGTGGAGCGCTGGGAGATGGCGCCGGGGAACTGGCGCCCGCCGCTCCCGGACCTGCGGTCGCAGGACGAGCTGGAGCGGGTACGGCGATGAGGG
>CADDZP010000558.1 GCA_902812475.1 Actinomycetota bacterium
GCTGTACGTCGGGGCGTGGGGACCGCACAAGGGCTACGCCGAGGCGATGGAGCTGGTCGCCGGCTTGGCCGACGCCGGCCATCCGCACCGGCTCGTGATCGCCGGCCGGCAGGACGAGTGGATGCTGGGCCGCATCCGGCGGGTGCTCGACGGCGCCCGCCGGCCCGACCTGGTGGACGTCGTCGGCTACGTCGACGACCTGCCGTCGTTGTACCGGGGGGCCACCGCCCTCGTCGTCACCAGCAGGCACGAAGGCTTCGGCCTGCCCACCCTCGAGGCAATGGCGTGTGGGACGCCGGTGGTCGCCTTCGCCAACACCGCCATCCCCGAGGTCGTCGGCGACGGTGGCACGCTCGTCGCCGACGGCGACGTCGCCGGGATGGTGCGCGCCCTCCGCGCCGTGATCGAAGACGACGCCCTCCGCCGCGCTCTCGTCGAACGGGCACTGGGGCGCGCCGCCCAGTTCAGCTGGCGGCGCAGTGCCGAGGCCCACGCCGCCGTGTACCTCGAGGCTCAGAGCACGAGCGTGCGGTAGCGCACCGAGGCAGCGGCGAGCACGCCCATCTCGACCAGATCCGAGAGCAGGGCGAGGGGGATGACGACGGGCCGGTTGCGCGGCCGTCCGGTCGGGAAGGTGTGGGTGCGATAGCGCACGTACGGCGCGCACATGGCGGCGGCGCCCAGGAGGCGCCACGGATGTCGCGGCGAGGAAGCCGCCGTCGCTAGACCGATCCCCGCCCAGAGGGCCGACGGATGGGCGGGGCGCCAGAAGACGTTGTAGCGGCAGACCTCGTCGCGCAGTTCAGGATTGCGCTTGACGGCGCGCGCCACGCCTTCGCGCCGCCGCATCTGGCGCAGGTGCTCGATGTAGGTCTGGCGGCGGATGTCATGAAGGACCAGGGCGCTGGGTTCGAACACGAGGCGAGCGCCGGCGCGCTTCGCCCGCCAGGCCAGGTCGGCATCCTCGCCGAAGATGGGACCCGACACCCGCCGCCCGCGTCGGTAGCGGAACCCCTCGTCGAAGCCACCGAGGCGTTCGAGCAGGTCCCGCCGGTACGCCATGTTGCATGCCTCGTAGAAGCCCCACTCGTCCTCGACAACGACCGAGTGGCTGAAGGCATTGCGGTGCCCGAGCTGGTCGGGGTCGGGCACGGTCCGGCCCTGCACCCCGTCGGCATGGCCCATATGGGCCGCCAGCGCTGCCAGCCACCCCGGCTGGGGCACGCAATCGTCGTCGGTGAAAGCGACGAACGGGGCCCGCGCCCGGCGCCAGCCCGCGTTGCGCGCCGCCGCCGGACCCTCGCTTGCCGGCAACCGGATGGGCACGATCGGCACGGTGCTGTCTGCGGACAGCCGCTTCAGCTCGTCGGACGTGCCGTCGATCGACCCGTCGTCGACGACGATCACCTCGAACGCCGGCGCGTCGCACTGGGCTTCCAGGGCGTCGATCAGTCGGGGCAGCAACGCACGCCTGTCGCGGCTGGCCACGACGACGGAGACGAGCGGTTCCGCCGTCATCTCCGCCGCAGCCATTTGTGCGATGCCGCCTCGCGAAGGAAGCCGGCCGTGTGCACGATCGACAGAGCGGCTCCCATGGCCACGTCGGGGCGCCAGGGACCTTCCTGGGCGCGGTCGGCGAGGAGTCGGCGGAGGTGGGTCACGATGCCCTTGGCGCCGCCGAGGGGGCGCCGGGTGTTCGTCTCGCGCTCCAGCAGCCAGTCGGAACGCCCCTGGGCGTACGTGCGCTTGACGAAGTAGCTCGGCCGGAGGCGCTCGGGCGGCACCTCGTGGGTGACCGCGGCGTCGGGGACGTAACGGATGCGCCCGCCCAGGCGCGAGAAGCGCCGGCACAGGTCGACGTCCTCGTTGAAGAAGATCGGCACCCGCTGAGCCGGACCGAGGATCGGATCGAAGCCGCCGGTGTGGCGAAGGAGATCGGTCTGGAAGGCGGCGCTGGCGGTGAGGACGAAGTCGCCCGGGGGCAGCTCGCGCTCGACGTCGCCCCGCTCGTACTCGGAGAGACAGCCGCGCCAGTCGCGGCTCACCCAGTGAGGGAGCGTGACGGCCGGGTCGAGCACGACAGGACCGCCGGCGCCTTCGCTGCGGCCGTCGAGGATGGGGTCGGCAAGTGCCCTGAGCCAGCCGGGGGCGGCGATGACGTCGTCGTCGACGAAGGCCACGACGTCGCCCTTGGCCGCTTCGATGCCGGTGTTCCTGGCGTGGGCGGCGCCGCGCTTCGGCTCACGCAGCAGCGTCACCGGCGCCGGTATCGCGGGAGCCATGGCGTGCACGACGCCCTCGGCGCCGGGC
>CADDZP010000559.1 GCA_902812475.1 Actinomycetota bacterium
CCCCTCGACCTCCCCCCCGAGGCTCGCTTCGCTCGCGATCGCCGCCAGCCGGCGAGGCCGCCTTCGGCGGCGGGAAGCGGCCGGCGGAACCGCACGGGCGCGCCGCACGTTCGCCGGCAATCACGACCCCTGCCCCTCTGAGCCCCGGACGAACTCGTCGCGGGCCCGGTCGCCCTCGCCTCGGAGGTTGAGCTCGAAGGTGAACCCCTGCTCGAAGCGGTAGCTGCGCTTGACGTCGACAGGGTCGATGCCGTTCAGCGACTCCTTCGCCGCCCTGATCACCGTCGTGCTCTTGGCCGCGATCGAGCGCGCCACCTCGAGCGCCGCGTCACGCAGCTTGTCCCGGTCGACGACCTTCAGCACCGACCCGTAGTGGTGAAGCTCCTCGGCCGTTGCCGTCTCGGCCAGGTAGACCATCGCCCGCATGCGGTGCTGCGGCACCAGCCGGGCCAGGTGGGTGGCGGCCCCGAGAGCGCCGCGGTCGACCTCGGGCAGGCCGAAGGTGGCGTCGGTTGCGGCCAGCACGATGTCGGCATTGCCCACGAGGCCGATGCCGCCGCCGAGGCAGAAGCCGTGTACGGCGGCGATGACAGGAACGGCGCACTCGTAGACCGCGGCGAACGCCGCGTAGCAGCCGCGGTTGGCGCCCACGAGGGCGTCGAAGCCCTCGGTCGCCTGCATCTCCTTGATGTCGACGCCGGCGTTGAAGCCACGGCCCTCGGCCCGAAGCACGACCACGTGCACGGACGGATCGTCGCCCAGCGCCCGCACCGTGTCCGCCAGCTCGAACCACCCGGCGACGGGCAGGGCGTTCACCGGCGGGTAGTCGACGACGACCTCGGCGACTCCTTCGTCGACCGTGTGCGAAAGACCCAAGATTTGCTTTCTGATGGGCTGTTAGATTTCGCGGCCACGGTAGTCGCAGAGGGGTCAGAGTGCCGCACCCGTTGGACTTCTCCGGCAAGGTCGCGATCGTCACCGGCGGGTGCCGCGGCATCGGCCGGAGGATCGCAGAGCGCTTCATGGAAGCGGGGGCCGACGTGGTCATCTGCTGCCGCCATCGCCCCGACACGCTGCCGGCGGCCGACGGACGCGAAGCCGTGTTCGTCGCGGCCGACGTCCGCGACGCCGACGAGGTCGAGCGGGTCGTCGACACCGCGGTGGAGCGCTTCGGACGTCTCGACGTCGTCGTGAACAACGCCGGCGGCTCGCCCCTCGCCGAGGCGGCCACGGCGTCGCCCCGGTTCTCCGAGGCAGTCGTGCGCCTCAACCTCCTCGCGCCCCTGCACATGGCCCAGCGGGCCAACGCCGTCATGCAGCACCAGGACAGCGGCGGCTCGATCGTCAACATCAGCAGCATCAGCGGCATGCGTCCGTCGCCGGGCACCGCCGCCTACGGCGCCGCCAAGGCCGGCCTCATCAACCTCACCCAGACGCTCGCCATGGAGTGGGCGCCCAAGGTGCGGGTCAACTGCGTGACGGCGGGCCTGGTGATGACCGAGACGGCCGACGTGACCTACGGCGACGAAGCGTCCCAGGCGCGGGTGGCGGGCACCGTGCCCGTCGGGCGCCTCGCCGATCCCACCGAGATCGCCGACGCCTGCCTCTTCCTGGCCTCGGACCTCTCCGGGTTCACAACGGGAGCCAACCTGGTGCTGCACGGCGGCGGCGAGCGCCCTCCCTACCTCGACGCCGTCGGGCGCTGACGGCGCCAGAGGCGGCCATTTCGTCGAAGGCGCCGTCGCCGACAGTCGCCCGGTTCTGTGCATTTTGTACAGGACTAGTCATTTCTGGCCATCCCCAAACCGCCCACCGGGGCCATGGGCAAAATCTCACGGTTCTGCCCAAAATGACGAAGTGCCCAGCGAGATCGCCGCTCCCCCCCGCCAACGGCCGGAGGACATCCTCGCCACCACGCTGAGCGCACCGCTGACGCCCGACACCGGCGACGGCGGCGACGGCTGGTCGCCCCGGGGGCGCCGCCTCTTCTTCCTGGCCCTCACGGTGGCCGGCGTCGTGCTCGTGGCCGCCGGGCTGCTGGTCACCGCCAGCCTCACGTCGACGGGCCGGCCCACGCCGTTGCAGACCGGCCCCGGCCGGGGCCTGCCCGGGCAGCTCCTGGCGCCCGTCGAGAACAACAACCCGTCCACGACCGCACCGGCCAGCGTGCTGGTACCGCCGACCGCCGGAGGTCAGCCGGCAGCGGTCAACGGCCGTACGACGCAAGCGCCCGGAGTGGGACCGTCGACCGCATCGGCGCCGAGTACGTCTTCCGGTGGGCACCCACCGACGCAGACGACGGCGCCGCCG
>CADDZP010000560.1 GCA_902812475.1 Actinomycetota bacterium
CCTCACGCCCGCGTGGGGTGTGCGCGAGTTCCGTGAAATGGTCCCGGGCGCTGTTCAAGTGGAGCGGTCAGAGACGCCGACGAGCGCTGGCGCCAATGAACGGCTGGTTCGACTGCGGCGTCGCATGCGGAGGAAAACCGCGGTGAACGCGATCGTGCGGGCGGAAACCGCCAGATTCCGGGCGCCTGCTTATCTCGATGAGCTGTTCGATCGATTCCAGCCGCGAGCCGTAATTTCGACACATCCATTGCCGTCACACGATTACAACGTCGTTACGGCAGCGCGCCAGCGAAAGATACTGACGCTTGGCGTCGTGAAGAGTTGGGACAACATTGGCAAAGGCCTCTCGGCACGACCGTCGCTTTTGTCCGTCTGGAGTCCAACAAACAAGTCGGAAGCCATTGACCTTGCTGGCTACGATCCCGAGCAGGTCTTCGTGAACGGTGCCGTGAGCTTCGACCCATATTATGACCCGACCTGGCGCGACAGTAGAGAAGAATTCTTCAACGTTCTGAAGCTCGACTCGTCGCGTCCGCTGATCACATACGCCACTTCCGGCGTGTACGACGTGAAGTATTTCGGGCGCGACGAAACGTTCTTGGTGGACGAGCTTCTAGAGGCCGTCCATTCGTCTCCTCACCTTCGGGACTGTCAGCTCGTCGTTCGACTCCATCCCTCTTCGCGCCTGGAGGACTTCCAGCGGTTCCAAAGCGCAGACGACGTACGGTTCTCGTTCGCGTCGTACATGCCGGCCCTCGGCTGGTACACGAGTGCCGCTGACGTGCGTGAGCAGACGAACCTGCTTGCCCATTCAGATGTCATCGTGACTCCGGGGTCGTCATGGGCCGTGGAGGCCGCGGTTTTCGACACGCCGACGGTCTGTCCCATGTACTCGACGATCCAGCCCGAGCATGCGGCGGCCCAGTTCGACGGCGTGACGCTCGCCGGCCACTTCAGACCGCTGGCTGCGAATGGCTGGGTTCCGATCCCCAGGAGCTACATCGAGCTTCGTGCGTCGATCGAGAGCGCCCTCGGTAATCGTGGCGCCTACGCCGAAGGTCGCAAGGCGATCGTCGACGCCTACGTGTTTCATCGTGACGGGCGGTCGCGTGACCGGCTCGTAGACTGGATCGCTCAAGTCGTGCGTGATGCGCCGGAGCGTCGCTGAGGGCAGGTGGTACCGGTCGAGCGAGAGAGACGCTCTGCCGCGGTGAAGCCGAGGAGGAAACGATGGAGATAGAAGGCCGTCGCGTCGGCGACGGACGTTGCTTCGTCGTCGCCGAGGTCGCCCAGGCGCACGACGGGAGCCTCGGCCTCGCTCACGCCTATATCGACGCGGTCGCCCGCACGGGCGCGGACGCCATCAAGTTCCAAACCCATATCGCAGAGGCCGAGAGCACACCCGCCGAGCCCTGGCGCGTGAAGTTCAGCCGACAGGATGCGAGTCGCTTCGACTACTGGAAGCGCATGGAGTTCTCGCTGGAGCAGTGGCGGGATCTGCACGCTCACGCGCGCGAGGCCGGCCTGGTGTTCATCAGTTCCCCATTCTCCCGTCAGTCAGCTGACTTGCTGTTGGAGATCGGTGTCCCGGCCTGGAAGATCGCCTCCGGAGAGACCACTCATGGCGACCTGCTCGATTACCTGATCGAGACCGGGTTGCCGATCATCGTCTCGACGGGCATGAGCTACCTCACCGAGATCGACCGCGTTGTCGAACAAATTCAGGGCAAGGGAAGCCCCCTGGCAATCCTCCAGTGCACGTCCGTTTACCCGTGCCCACCCGAGAAGATCGGTCTCAACCTCCTTGCCTCCTTCCGCGATCGCTACCAGTGCCATGTCGGCCTGTCGGACCATTCGGCGACGATCTTCCCCGGCCTCGCCGCGGCAACACTCGGGGCGGACATGGTGGAACTGCACGTCACCCTGAGCAGAGAGATGTTTGGACCGGATGTCTCTTCTTCGGTCACCAGTGCGGAGCTCGCTGAGCTTGTGCGCGGAATCCGGTTCGTGGAGACCATGGCGGCAAACCCCGTCGACAAGGACGGGCTAACCGACGAGTTGCGCGAGATGCGCTCTCTCTTCACGAGGAGCATCGTCGCTGCTCGGGATCTGACCGTTGGGCAGGTCGTGCGAGCGGACGATCTGGCGCTCAAGAAGCCCGGGAGTGGGCTGCCCGAGTCGTACATGGCGAAGGTTGTCGGACGGTCGCTTCGCCGCGCTGTCCGGCGTGACGAACTGTTGTCCGAAGCCGACCTGGCGTGATCCGCATCCTCAACGCGGAGCCGCTCGGTTTCAATCCAGAAG
>CADDZP010000561.1 GCA_902812475.1 Actinomycetota bacterium
CCCCGGCACCGCACGAGTCCCCTGCTCGCCGACCTGGTCGACTCGAGCAGCCCGCTCGTCGCCGTCGACGTCCGCTTTGCCACCGAGATGGCCGGGGTGTTCGTCGTCGGCGACGCTGTCGCCAGCCCCTTTCCGAGAGCGGAGGATCTCGCCGCGTGGTCGGGGACGCTCGCAGCGATGGCGGTGCTGTCCGAGCTCGGCTTCGATCAGGCCCAGAGCGCCGAGGCGCCTGCGCCGGACTGCTTCGTCGACCCCGGCGACGGCGCCTACGGGCGTAGCCGGATCACCTACCCCGATGGGCCACCACCGCGGGGGCAGCCCGCCGTCGCCATCGATCACGCCGCACCGGCACTGGCCGCGGACTTCGAAGAGGCCCACCTGCGGTGGCACGCCCTGCGTGTCGAAGGCGAGTGACCCGCACCTCCGACGCGTCTCGCCTCTGGCGTCACTCTGCGTCGTCGCGACCAAACTGATGCCGCCGTCGACCCTGATGCGAGACGCTCCGGTGGCGTCGGCGCCTCAATCTGCCTGGCGGTGGCGGACGATCGTGAGGGCCGGTGCTTGCTGGACGCTGGCCTCGTCTTGCTCCTGGCTGGGCGTGAGGCGCACACCGGCGTGGTAGGTTTGGACGAGCATCCAGCCGAGGGCCCGCGCGACGACGGTGACCCCCACGCCCGCAGCCGACAGGGCGAGCCCGAGGGTCACGCCGACGGGTGGTCCGTTCCAGTTACCCACGTAGATGACCGCGGCGGCGATGAACAGGCCGACGGCTGCATTCGTTCAGCGCCGCGTGCGCGAGACGCACCCGCTCCGCCTGCGGCCGTCGGGGGATGCCGAAGGCAAAATCCACGAACCCCGACAGGGCGGCGAGCACGGCGCTCCCGGCGCCGACAATGCTCAGGGCGATCGCCAGGTTCAGCTAGAACTGGTAACCGTTCGCCGCCTAGACCGCGAACCCGACGAGAGCACCGGTGTAGAAGGCGATCGGGAACGCCACCAGCATCGGATGGACTGGACGGCCATCGACCTTGGCTTTGCTGTACATGGCTCCCTCCTTCATTCGAGAGCCCGACACGCCGATCGTATGCCGACTTGACGGTCGCGTCCAGGGTCAGTCCACTCAGGTATTTCCATCCGGCGGTAGACACCGCGTAAGCTGGCGGCCAGCCAATCGTCGGCGATGCCGCATGGCTGAACCGAGAGGGATGACACGCAACGTCGAGCACACGACTGGAGTCGACGACGGGCTCCTCGCAGAGACGGGCCTGGTGCGCGCGGCACGCTACATCCAGCCGGGAGAGCCCTCGCTCGACGCCCGGGAGATCCACCGTCGCGGCGGCCGGCGGGCCGAGGAGTTCTACCGGGAACGGTGGCGCCACGACAAGATCGTGCGCTCCACCCACGGGGTGAACTGCACTGGTTCGTGCTCGTGGCAGGTGTACGTCAAGGACGGCATCATCACCTGGGAGACCCAGGCGGTCGACTACCCCTCGGTCGGTCCGGACTCGCCCGAGTACGAGCCACGGGGCTGCCCGAGAGGCGCGTCGTTCTCCTGGTACACCTACTCTCCGGCCCGGGTGCGCTACCCGTATGTGAGAGGTGTGCTGCTCGAGTTGTTCCGGGCAGCCAAGGCCGCCAACGGCGGGGACCCTGTCGCAGCCTGGGCAGAGGTCACGGCCGACCCCGAGCGCGCGGCCGCCTACAAGTCGGCGCGGGGCCGAGGCGGCTTCGTGCGGGCGTCGTGGGCCGAGGTCTTAGAGCTCATCGCGGCCGCCCACGTCCACACCGTCGCCACCTACGGCCCGGACCGCACGGCGGGGTTCACGGTGATCCCGGCCATGTCGATGGCCTCATACGCGGGGGGAACCCGCTTCTACTCGCTGTTGGGCGGGACGATCCTGTCCTTCTACGACTGGTACTCCGACCTGCCGCCGGCTTCCCCCCAGGTGTTCGGCGACCAGACCGACGTGCCCGAGTCGGCCGACTGGTGGAACGCCAGCTACTTGATCGTGTGGGGCACGAACCTGCCCATCACCCGCACCCCTGACGCCCACTTCATGACCGAGGCCCGCTACCGGGGCCAGAAGGTGGTCGTCGTCTCACCCGACTATTCCGACCACACGAAGTTCGCCGACGACTGGCTCGCCGCCAACCCTGGGACCGACGCCGCGCTGGCCATGGCGATGGGCCACGTCATGCTCTCCGAGTTCTACCGGGACCGTCAGGTCCCGCGCTTCGAGGACTACGCCCGCACCTACACCGACCTGCCCTTCCTCGTCACCTTGCGCGAGCGGGACGACGCA
>CADDZP010000562.1 GCA_902812475.1 Actinomycetota bacterium
GCCCCCGTGAGAACGACCACCTTGACCTCGGCGTCGGCGGCCATCTCCTTGACGGTGCCGTCCAGCGCTGCGACTAGCTCTCCGTTCAGGGCGTTCCGCCGCTCGGGCCGGTTGAGGGTGATGGTGCCGACGCGGTCGGCAACCTCGGTGAGGATGACGCGATCCGTCATCCCAGGTGCTTGAAGCGCAGCACGGCGTAGTCGTCGCTCACGGGCTCCAATTCCACCTCGACGCGGTCGCCGATGCGTACGGCGTCGGGATCGCAGTCGACGATGTTGCCCATCAGGCGGGCGCCGGCGCCCTGCGTGCCGTCGAGCTCGATGACCCCCGACACGTACGGGACCACGTCCTGGAGGCCCGGGTGCAGGGGATGGCGAACGACGGTGAAGGTGTACACGGTGCCCGTGCCCGGCAGGTCGACCCACGTGAAGGACTGTCCGAGGCACTCGAAGCAGTAGGGCTTGGGGGGCAGGACCACCGTGCCGCAGCCATCGCACCTCGGCGCGATCAGGCGCCCCTCGACGGCCGCTGTCCAGAAGGGCTTGGTCCGCTCGTCGGCGAAGGACTCCTTCACGCTCACCGGATAGACGCCCTGTGTGTGTTCGGCCATGTCGTCGCCTACCGCCGCAAGAGCGTGCCGCTGACCGGAAGTCCAGCCGGGCCGCCCGACACCAGCGCGATCTCGGCGCCCTCGACTTGGTTGACGGCGTCGCCCCGCAGCTGCTCGACCGCTTCGCGGATGTGGGTCATGCCGATGATGTAGGCCTCGGACAGATGGCCGCCGTGGGTGTTGGTCGGGATCGTGCCGTCGATCTTGGTGTGGCCCTCGGCCACGAACGGGCCGCCCTCGCCGATCGGGCAGAAGCCGTAGTCCTCGAGCTGCATCAGCACCAGCGGAGAGAAATGGTCATAGAGCAGGGCCACGTCGACGTCTGCGGGGCTTATGCCCGCCATCTGGTACAGGCGCGATGCCACCGGACGATGGCCCGACGAGGCGAAGTACTCGTCGGGCATCTGGAAGTACGTGAAGATCGCCGTTCCCCATCGTCCCCAACCGCCGTGGGCCGACGCCATGATGTACACGGGGGGATGGCGCAGGTCCTTGGCCCTATCGGCCGCGGTCACCACCGCCGCCACCGACCCGTCCGTCTCCAGCGTGTAGTCGTAGAGGCACAGCGGGTCGGAGATCATGGGAGCAGCGAAGTAGTCGTCCATGGTGAGCGGCTCGGTCTTGAGCGCTGTCGGGCGTTTGGCCGCGTACTCCCGTTGGGTGATGGCGACGTGCGCCAGGTGCTCGCGCGTGGTGCCGTACTGGTACATGTGGCGGCGAGCGAGCAGCGAGAAGCTGTGGCCGGGCGACAGCAGCCCTGCGTTGGCGACGAACCCCATCACCGGCGGCACACCGCCGCTGCCGTACGGGCTGCTGCGGGCGGCAGCGAACCCGCCGCTGTCGGCCGTCGAGCTCCCGCCGAGGCGACGCTTGGCCTGCTGGAGGGTCATCACGCTCACCACGCACTCGGCCTGGCCCGAGTCGATGGCCGCGGCGGCCAGCCCGAGGGACCCGGCGCTGCCCCCGCCGCCGGAGGTGAGCGTCGCCGCGAAGCGGATCTCGGGCACGCCGAGGAGGGACCCGATGTCGGCGGGGTCGACGGACGCCGAGTACAGGGCGAAGCCGTCGAGGTCCTTGATCGTGAGCCCGGCGTCGTCGAGGGCGCCGAGGATCGCCTGGGAGGCGAGCTCTGTCTCGGTCAGCGGGAGCGACTCGCCGCGCTTGTAATACGGCGTGGCGCCGATGCCGACTACGGCGGTCTTGTCCTTCAGCGTCATCGAAGCCCTTCCGCTCTCCCCGAGACTGAGTATACTCAATTCGGATGCCGGACCCGGGCCCGCTTCGCGGCCTCCGTGTGCTCGACCTCTCCAACAGCCCGGCGGGTGCGCACGCGACTCACACCCTGGCCGACTTCGGCGCCGAGGTCGTGCACGTCGAGCCGCCGGGTGGCAGTGCGTTGCGGCTCATGCCGGGGTACCCGTTCGTTGCTCGCGGCAAGAAGAGCATCGTTCTCGATCTGCACGACGGGGGCGACCGCGCTCTGGCTCGTTCGCTGGCGCTCGGCGCCGATGTCGTCGTGGAGACGTTCCGACCTGGCGTCGCCGAGGGCCTGGGGCTGGGCTATGACGACCTGGCTGCGGACAACCCGGCTCTCGTGTACGGCTCGGTCACGGCGTTCGGGCGCCGAGGGCCCTACGCCCACACCAAGGGCTACGAGGCCCTGGTGATGGCCCGCATCGGTGCCCTGTCG
>CADDZP010000563.1 GCA_902812475.1 Actinomycetota bacterium
TGGTCGCCCTGATCGTCGTGGCCGCCGTCGCCGTCGTGGCCGTCGGCTGGTACGCCCGCAACACCTACTACGTCGGACTCAGGAACGGCCAGGTGGCGATCTTCAAGGGGCGGCCCGGCGGGTTGCTGTGGTTCAAGCCGACGCTCGACCGCACGGTCACAGACATCTCGGAAAAGGACGTGCCGGCCGACCGCATCGCCGACGTCAGGGCCGGCAAGGACGAGCCCTCCCGAGCCGACGCCCAGCGCTACGTCAACGCGCTGCGCCAGGAGATACGCGAACAAGCGCAAGCTGCGGCGCCTCCTACGACGGCGCCGCCCGCACCACCCGTATCCACGACTCCGTGAGGCCATGACGGCCGTCCTGCGCGTCGCCAGGCGCAACACCGAGCTGGGCCTGATGATCCTGGCCGCCGTCCTCACCGTCGGTGCCTACCTGCTGGCCAGCCTCGGGCGCACGTCGTCGCTTCCCGCCGACGTCGGGCCGTTCCTCGGCGTCGTCATCGCCCTGCTGGTGATCGCCCATGTGGCGACCCGCCGGCTGGCGCCCGCAGCCGACGCCACCCTGCTGCCCGTCGCCGCCCTCCTCAACGGCATCGGCTACGTCTTCATCGCCCGCCTCGACCACAAGCTGGCCGGTCTGCAGGCGCTGTGGACGGCCCTCGGCGTCGCCGCCTTCGTGGGAACCCTGCTGTTCGTGCGCCGCACCCGCGACCTCGAGCGCTACCGCTACACGTTCGCCCTCATCGGCATCGGCCTCCTCCTGATGCCGCTGCTGCCCGTCATCGGGCGCAACATCAACGGCTCCCGGCTGTGGGTCCGTCTCGGCGGCATCAGCTTCGAGCCCGGCGAGTTCGCCAAGGTCACCCTCTGCATCTTCCTGGCGTCCTACCTCGTCGAAAAGCGCGAGCTCCTGTCGGTCGGCACCACCCGGATCGGCTCGGCGACCATCCCCGCCTTCCGTCACTTCGGCCCGATCCTGTTGGCCTGGGGCCTGGCCATGGTCGTGCTCGTCGCCGAGCGCGACCTCGGGTCGTCCATGCTGTTCTTCGCCCTGTTCCTCGCCATGCTGTGGGTGGCGACGGCGCGGGGCGCCTACCTGATCCTCGGCACCGGCCTGTTCGGCATCGGTGCTGTGACCGCCGTGAAGGCCTTCGCCCACGTGCACGAGCGCATCGCCGTCTGGCTCAACCCCTGGCCGGTGGCCAACGGCAACGGCTTCCAGACCGTGCAGGCACTGTTCGCCATGGCCGCCGGGGGCATCTTCGGGACAGGACTCGCCCTGGGCAGCCCCCAGCGCATCCCCGCCGTCGCGACGGACTTCATCTTCGCCGCCATAGGCGAGGAGCTCGGCCTCCTCGGGTCGTGCGCGGTCATCGTCGCCTTCCTGCTGTTCGTCGGGACCGGCCTGCGCATCGCCCTGCGGACCGAGTCGCCCTTCGAGAAGCTGCTGGCGGCCGGGCTGACGACGATCATCGCTGTCCAGGCCTTCATCATCATCGGTGGCGTCACACGCCTCGTCCCGCTGACGGGGATCACCCTGCCCTTCGTGTCCTACGGGGGCTCGTCGCTGCTCGCCAACTACGTGCTGCTGGCGCTGCTGCTGCGCGTGTCGGACAGCGACGCGACCAAACGGGCGACCGCGGTCATCGAGAGCGTCGCCGCGTGAACCGCCAGATCCGTTGGCTCGGCATCGCCGGGCTGGTGCTGTTCAGCGTGCTGTTCGTGCAGCTCAACAACCTGCAGGTGCTGAGCGCCAAGCGCCTCAACGACAACCGGCTCAACACGCGCCAGGCCGTGAAGGACTTCAGCCAGCCCCGCGGCTCGGTCGTGACCTCGGACGGGGTGGTGGTCGCCAAGTCGGTCGACTCCGGCGACCAGTTCCAGCGCCTGCGCCAGTACCCGACGGGCCCCCTGTTCGCCCACGTCACCGGCTACTTCTCGTTCACGTTCGGCAGCGAGGGCGTCGAGCGCACCTACAACAAGGAGCTCACCGGCAAGGCCAAGCAGCTCGCGCTCAACAACATCGGCGACCTGCTGCTCGACAAGAAGCGCACGGCGGACGTGACCCTCACCCTCACCAACAAGCTGCAGCAGGTGGCGACCCAGGCCCTCGGTCCCCGCAAGGGAGCGGTCGTGGCCCTCGACCCTCGCAACGGCGGCGTGCTGGCCATGGCCGACTTCCCCTCCTATGACCCCAACCCCCTCTCGGCCCACGACCAGAGCGTCGTGCGCGCGGCGTGGAACCAGGACGTCAACAACGCCGACCAGCCCCTGCTCCCCCGGGCCTACCG
>CADDZP010000564.1 GCA_902812475.1 Actinomycetota bacterium
GCGCCGACACCTCGTGGCCTTCAGCAACGAGCGCTCGGAGGGCGTGGGAGCCGATCGCGCCCGTTCCCCCCAGTAGGAACACCATCACGGTCTGACACTAAGCCGTCGGTGTCCCGCGCCGGCCGTCCCCGAACGACGTCAATGACGCGCTGCCACACCTGCCCCAGACGCCGGCTCTTGGGCGACGAGAATGACTCCGCGTCCGGCGAGTGACTGCCCTCGCCGTGTTCTCGCTCACTCTTCTGCGAGACGCATCAGCCGGGAGTCATGGCCGCGAGGCGGTCACCGCCGACGATCACGTTCCACGCCTCGATGCTCGAGATCGTAAGACGGTCGGCCCGCGCCCACGGATCGTCGGCGAGGCATGATCTGATCTCGGCCTCGGTCTCAGCACTGGCGACGAGCACGACCCGAATCCGACCCTGCTCGCTCCCACCGACGGGCCCCGCGAAGAGCAGAACGCCGTCGTCGGCGAGGCGGTTCATGTAGGCAGCGTGCGCTTGGACATCTGGCTGATCGAAAGCGCCTTTGCCGTCGAGCCAGGCCGGACCGGCCTCCCGGATGACCACGAAGTAGCTCACCAGGTGGCCTCGATCGTCCAGGTACCGGAGCCGAACACGACACCTTCGGTCGTCTCGTGGGCGGCAAGGGTGGTGTGCAACGCCGCGATGGCCCCGGCCAGCCCCTCATCGTCGAGGCCCTCCAGCATCCAGCCCATGAGCCCGAGGACGAACCGCTGCGCGTCGTCAGCGTCCTCACCGAACCACATCGGGCCGCTCAGCGGCTGCATTTCGATCCCGCTGAACCCCGCCGCCGTCAGGATGTGGCGGACTCGGTCCGGCTCGCTCAGGGCGAACGGTCCGGGAGCATCCGGGGGCGGAACGGGGACGGTTCGGCCCGCGGCGAGGGCCGTCGCCAGCTCGCGAAGCCACTCGTTGGCGGCCAGTGGCTGCCACGTCAACATGACGAACCGGCCGCCGGCCGGCAAAGTGCGGCCGACGTTGGCGAAGGCGGCAACGGGATCGCCGAAGAACATGGCGCCCGTGCGGCTGATCGCCACGTCGAACGAGGAATGGAAGTCGTGGATCTGAGCATCGACCTGCTCGAAGCGGGCATTCGTAAGCCCTTCGGCGTCGGCCAGCTCACGAGCGAGGTCGACCATCCTCGATGAGAGGTCGATGCCCAGCGCCGACCCACGGACCGCCGCTCGAGCGGCCTCCCGGGTGGTCTGGCCCGTCCCACACCCGACGTCGAGGACGTGCTCGTCGGTTGCGATTGCGGCGGCGCGCATGAACGGCACGTGGTAGGCCGCCACGGACCGGTCGAAGTGCTCGGCGTTGGCCGACCAGTAGTCGCCTTCGTCGCCGTTCCACGCCTGGGCCTGGTCCACGTTGGTCGGATCGACACGAAGCACGGCGCTCTCATTCATGAGTCCTCCCGTCATGGGCTACCATCCCCTTGGGAGTAAGATGTACTCCCAAGGAGAGCATGATGTCAAGCCAGACGTTGACCACCACGTCCTACGCCATCCTCGGGCTCCTGGCCATCGAGCCGTGGAGCACCTACGAGCTGACCCAGCAGATGGACCGGTCGCTGGGGCGCATGTGGCCACGCGCGCAGAGCAAGCTCTACGAGGAGCCGAAGAAGCTCGTTTCCATTGGGTTGGCCAAGGCCGCCACCGAGACCGTCGGGCGTCGGCCGAGGACGATGTACACCATCACCGCCAAAGGCAGGCGAGCGCTCGCGGCCTGGCTCTCCGAGCCTGGGGCGGGGCCGGTGGTCGAATTCGAACAGCTGCTGAAGGTCTTCTTCTCGGAGAACGGCACGAAGGGCGACACCCTTGCGACGCTGGCGGCGACTCGCGCGTGGGCCGAGGCGCGGAGCAGCGAGAGTTTCGAGGTGGGGCGCCGCTATCTGGCCGGCGAGGGACCCTTTCCGGAGCGAGCGCCGCAGCTCGAGTTGACGTCGCGGTTCCTCACGGACTTCTACGCCCTAGCCGGCAAGTGGGCGGCATGGGCGACGGAGATCGTCGACTCGTGGCCGGACGACCCTCGAGAGGCCCAAGGCGATCCCGGCGTCATGGCTGAGACCGTCCGTCGTGCGGCCGCCGCGTCGGGCAATACCCATTTGGGATAGCAACATCGAGCGCTTGTTGGTTGCGCTTTGGGATCCCAGAAGATCGTGTCTCGCGCCGATCCAGACCTGTCCCAGACCGCCGGCTCGGAGGGCGCTATTTTCCAGTGATAGCGCGAGCGCGCCAGATCTACGCGGCCGGCGATGTTCTTCCGCGGTG
>CADDZP010000565.1 GCA_902812475.1 Actinomycetota bacterium
GAAGGCCGAGCAGATGAAGATCACCGACGTCGTCTACCGCTTCGTGCGCCAGTTCGGCGGGCTGGCGGTGGAGCCCGGGAGCACACGCGACACCGGCCACGAGAAGGCGGCCGAGAGCGCCAAGAAGGCCAAGCGCCGCACCAAGCCGGCCGCCCAGCTCGACCTCAACGTCTAGCGCGAGCTACGGGGCGAGGTTCTCTCCTTCCGTCTCGCCCTCCGCCGGCGCCTCATCCGTGCCGCCGCGGAACATCGGGTGTTCCTCACCCTCGTAGAACGAACCGTGGATGGCCTCGTCACCGTCGCGGCGGGCCCGCTCGATCTCGTCCTCGATGTCGTCGAGCTGCTCTTCGTTCGGCTCGTTCTTCTTGTCGTCGGCCATATCCGAAACCTACCCGTGGCCCTCAGGTCTCGAACTCCCCGTGCCGGCCCGCACCCTCGGCGAAGCGCGTGGCGCCTTCACGCGTCTCACCGGAGCGGATGACCTCCATGCCCCGCCGGGCCTCCATGTCGAGGGCGTCACGAAGCGCGAGGGGCAACTGCTCGTACACCGAGAGGCGGTCGGCGCGCAGGCAGCGCTGCGGAAACTCGGCCAGCTGCTTGCACAGCTCCACCGCGGCCGGCAACGCGTCGCCGGGCTCGACCACCCGGTTGGCGAGGCCCATCTGCAACGCCTCTTCGCCCGACACGCCCCGGCCGGTCAGGATCAGATCGAGTGCCCGGCTCATGCCGATGAGCCGCGGCAGGCGGACGTTGCCGCCGTCGATCAGCGGTACCCCCCACCGCCGGCAGAACACGCCGAACACGGCGTCGCGAGCCGCCACCCGGAGATCGCACCAGACGGCGAGCTCCAGCCCTCCGGCCACAGCGTGGCCTTCGACGGCGGCCACGACGGGCTTGGAGAGCGCCATCCGCGTCGGCCCCATGGGCCCGTCGTCGTCCACGTCGAGCGACACCCGGTTCCCCGTCCCGGCCGCCACCGCCTTGAGGTCGGCACCGGCGCAGAACGTGCCACCGGCGCCGGTCAGCACGGCGGCAGCCAATGAGTCGTCGCCGTCGAAGCGGCGGAAGGCGTCGGCCAGCGCTCGAGCCGTCGGCCCGTCGACCGCGTTGCGCACCGAAGGCCGGTCGATGGTGACGACGGCGACGGGGCCGTCGATGTCGAACTGGACGCCCATTGGCGGCAGCCTCGCGCGACGTCGCCGACCGGCGTCAGCTGCGGGCGACCGCCGCGCTGCGGTGCCCGGTCAGGAACTCCCGGGTGACGGCGTAGGCGCGGTCCATCAGCTCGCCGGAGCGGCTGAAGTCGTTGCGCCTGATACGACCCGGGTCGACGGCAGGCAGCACGACCAGGTCGACGCCTTCAGGTGGGTCGTCGGTCTCGGCGAGGAAGCGGTGGTTCCGAGCGATCGAGAAGGACTGCAGCAGGACGTCGATGGGACGGCGAGGCAGCTGGCGGGGCCGTTCGAAGTTGCCGACGTGCAGGACGAACACCCGCCGCGCCCCCAACGCAACCGCACGCGAGATCGGGACGTTGTCGACGACGCCACCGTCGATGTAGGGCTCGCCGGCGATGAACACGGGTGGGAACACCGATGGCAAGGCGGCCGAGGCGAGGATGGCGTCGACGGCGGGTCCGGAGGTGAACCAGTGGCCCCTGCCTGTCCGCAGCGACGTGGCGTTCACGTGGACGGGGATCGCGGCGTCCTCGAGGCGGTAGTACGGAAGCGTGCGCTCGACCAACCCCCGCAGCCCCGTGTTGGGCTGGATGGCCTGGCCCTTGCGGCCGAGCATCCACAATCCCGAGATCCGGCCCGCCGGCCAAAGCGAGTCTGCGTCGAGATGGGCCCAGATCTCGCGCATGCGGGCGACCCCGGCTGCCGTCGGGTCAGCAGCCAGTCCGGCTGCGTTCAACGCGCCCACCGAGCAGCCGATGACGACGTCGGGCACGACGCCAGCCTCGAAGAGGGCCTGCAGCATCCCGACCTGCACGGCGCCCAAGTTCCCTCCGCCTCCGAAGACGAAGGCCGTGCCCGGTGTGGGCTTTCGCAACAGCCGAACCGACATCGAGAGCTCTCCCCAGCCTCGATGGTCGGCAACGGGCGGCCGCAACACCATGGCCCGTCCGGACCATTTACCCGGTTGAGGCGGACTAGCCCGGCGCCGGCTCCATCAGATAGCCGCGTCCCCTGACGTTCTGAATCTCGAGGCCGATCGACTCGAGGCGCCGGCGCAGACGGGTGAGATGCACCCGCAGGGCGCCCTCGTTCCTCCCTTCATCGGGCCATGCCGCCC
>CADDZP010000566.1 GCA_902812475.1 Actinomycetota bacterium
CGTGGGCGTCGTGGGGGTCGACGACCTCGCGTTCGCCGTCGTCGTCCCTGTGGTCGACCGAGCGGTCGTGACCGGCGCTGTCCCGGTGGCGGGGCCGTGCAGACCACCTACAAGGCCACGGCCCCGTCGGGAGTCGCCTTGTGCGGCTGGCCCTGGAACGCCGGGTGGGAGGGGTCGGGGAACAGGATCTGGAACGTCACCGTCTCGCCCGGCTTGAAGTTGGTACCGATCAGGGTGAACGTCGTCCCTACCGGCCCCTGCGGGGGACGGATCACGATGTTCGCCACGGGCTTGGGTGTCGTCGTGGGAGGCGACGTGGTCGTTGTGGCCTTCGAGCCACCTCCGCCACCGCAGGCAGCGACGGCCACGCCCGCGAACGCGAAAACGGCTGCGGCCGTTACCGGTCGCAGCCGCGATCGCACGTCGAAGGGGCGGCTCAGCTTGCGAGCAGCTCGTGGGCGTCGAGGCCCGCCGAGGGATGGCGCAGCTTCGACATGGCCCGAGCCTCGATCTGGCGAACCCGCTCGGGCGTGAGGTTGACGTGGGCGCCGACCTCGTCGAGCGGACGAGGCTCGCCACGGTCGAGACCGAAGCGGAGACGCAGGATCTCCTGCTCCCGGCCGGTGAGCGACGCCAGCAGCTTCTCGATCTCGCCCCCCATGAGGGCGGCGGCGGCCTCGTCGAACGGCGACGCCGCACCGGGGTCGGCCACGACCTCGGCCAGCTCGGTGTCGGAGTCCTCGCCGAGGGTCTCGGAGAGGCTGCGTGTGTCTGCGGCGAAGCCCAGCACCTTGTCGACCTCGGCCTCGTCCATGTCGCTCTCGGCGGCGAGCTCGGCCAGCGTCGGATGACGGCCCAGCTCTGCCTCCAGCCGGTCACGGGCCTTCTGGACCCGGGCCAGTTGGTCGCCGGCGTGGATCGGCAGGCGGATGGTGCGGGCCGTGTTGGCCACGCCCCGCTGCATCGCCTGGCGGATCCACCAGGTGGCGTAGGTCGAGAACTTGAAGCCCTTGCGCCAGTCGAACTTCTCGACGGCGTGGATCAGGCCGAGGTTGCCCTCCTGGATCAGGTCGAGCAGCGGCAGCCCGGTCGACTGGTACTTCTTGGCGATCGAGACCACCAGCCGCAGGTTGGCGTTGACGAAGGTCTGGGTGGCCTCGTCACCTGCCTCTGCGGCCCGAAGCAGCTCCTGGCGCTTGCCGCGCGGGAACTTGCCGCCGGCAGCCAGGTCAGCGCGGGCGGACCGCCCGGCCTCGATGGCCTGGGCCAGCCGCACCTCGTCGTCCTTCGTGAGCAGCTCGTGGCGCCCGATCTCGTCCAGATAAAGGCGGACGAGGTCCTGCTCTCGCTCGCTGTCGGGTCGCCTCGTGGCTTGCTTCCCCATTACTCCTCCGTCGGTGTACTTCACTGTTCGCGCGGGTGGCGGCTGAAGCCGAACCAGGGGCCGCGTGGCGCGTAGCACTTGTTCAGCGCTCCGGGCGCCTTCAATCTTCCCACGAATTGGCCCTCTGTGGCCATCGAGCAGCGGTGTGACGAACGTCACAGCCCGCTGGGCGCGCCTGCTCGGCCTCTCGCGTAGGAAGGACAACGATACTGCGGCATGGACATTCCCGCACTTCCTTCCCTTCAGGCGGCCATGCCGTTCGCCAACCTCTTGGGCGTCGAGCTGACGGCGGCCGCTCCCGGCGAGGTGCGCGGCACCCTGGCGTGGGCACCGGAGCGGTGCACGGCAGGCGGCGTGCTCCACGGCGGCGCCCTCATGGGCCTGGCCGACAGCCTGGGCGGGGTGTGCGCCTTGCTGAACCTGCCCGAGGGCGCCGGGACGACGACCGTCGAGTCGAAGACGAACTTCCTCCGAGCCGTCGGCGAAGGTCGCGTCGAGGGCGTCTGCGGGCCCCTCCACGTCGGCCGCCGCTTCATCGTCCTCGACACCGACCTGTTCGACGAGAGGGGCAAGCGGGTCGCCCGGGTCACCCAGACCCAGGCCGTCCTGACGTAAAGCGCCCGGCCCTTTCGTCCGATCCTCCCTTCGTGAGGGGGAATCGGAACGCGGTGCGCGGCCTGGCAGCCGCCGTCGCCCTGTTGCTCACCGGTGCCGGCCTCGCCGTGGCCACCCACAGCGAGGCCTCGACGACGGTTGCCGCCCGCCGAGCGGCCCCCGACACGTCGACCTCGGTCACCGAGGCCCCGACCACCTCGGCCGACCCCACCACGACGGAGTCGCCGACCACGTCGTCGAGCCCGTCGACGGCTCCCCGAGCGGCGACCACCAGCGCCCCTCGCCCGGCGG
>CADDZP010000567.1 GCA_902812475.1 Actinomycetota bacterium
GGCAATGCCCGACGTTCGTTACGCGCGCGAACGGTGACCTCCACATCGCCTACCAGGTGTGGGGCGAGGGGCCGATCGATCTGGTCCTGGTATGGGGCCTGTTCTCGCATTGCCAGCTGTTCTGGGAGGACCCCCCCATGGCGCGGTTCCTGGAACGGCTGGGCACCTTTGCTCGAGTGATCCAGTTCGACAAGCGGGGGACCGGTATGTCGGACGCTGTCTCCGGCATTCCGACGCTCGAGGAGCGCATGGACGACGTCCGCATCGTCTCGGAGGCCGCCGGCGTCGGCCGCATGGCGCTTCTCGGGGAGTCGGAGGGCGGCCCGATGTCGTGTCTGTTCGCCGCCACCTTCCCCGAACGGGTCTCCCAGCTGGTGTTGTACGCGCCCCTCCTGAGCTGGGTGGCCCAGGACGACTTCCCCAATGCAATTCCGCCAGAGGCCGGGGATGCATGGGTCGACGCGGCCGCCGAGCACTGGGGCGAGGGGCTATCCAGCGAGTTCGGGATGCCGTCGAGAATGGGTGACCAGTTCTCGCGGGACCTGTGCGCCCGGTTCGAGCGCCTGGCCCTGTCGCGAGGGGCCTTCCGGCTCTTGATGCGCGCCAATGTCCGCATCGACATCCGGCCCGTGCTGCCGCTCGTGCAGGTCCCGACCTTGGTCGTGCACAGGGGCGGCGACAGGCTCGTCGACGCCGACCATGGCCGCTATTACGCCTCGCACATCGCTGAGGCCGAGTTCGTCGAGTTGGAGGGCATCGACCACTATGTCGGGGCAGGCGAGTGGGAACCCGTTGCCCGGGAGATACGGCGCGCTCTCACCGGGACCGCGCAGCCTGCCGAGCACGACGTCGACCGCGTGCTCTCGACGGTTCTCTTCACCGACATCGTGGACTCAACTGCCACCGCGGCGCGGCTCGGCGACGTTCGCTGGAAGCAACTCCTCGCCGACCACGATCGGCTCATCTCCGACGATATTGCGCGGGCCCGAGGTCGGCTCGTGAAGACGACGGGCGACGGCGCCCTCGCCCTCTTCGACGGCCCGGCGCGGGCGGTGCGTTGCGCTCAATCGGCCGTCTCGGGTGTGCGACGGCTCGGCATTGAGGCGCGAGCCGGCGTCCACACCGGTGAGGTCGAGTTGCGCGGCGACGATGTCGGCGGAATTGGCGTTCACATCGGCGCACGGGTGGCCGGCGCAGCCGCGGCGAACCAGGTCCTGGTGTCCCGCACGGTCGTGGACCTGGTGATTGGGTCTGGCCTCAACTTCGAGGAAGCCGGCGCTCAGGAGCTGAAAGGTGTACCTGGCGAGTGGTCGCTCTTCGCCCTCGCCACCTGATTCGGCATCGCTGAGGCACGTGGCCGGAGTGTCTCACCGAACCCGGCGTTAGGCGACGCATCTCAACGCCATGCGCTCGTTCTTGTGGGACGCCCAGGCGTAGCGCCGCGTGCCGATCGGGGCCGGGTCTGGTCAAGCGGATCTTGAGTGTTTTGCGCGCCGTTCGGCGGTGGCTCGACTTGTCGCCCCCCGGACTAACGAGGCGTCCCATACTTCTCGGCGTCGACCGCACAGGTCCGTGCTCCGGCTAACGGCGCGCTCGCATTGCATGGCCCGCGGCCCGGCGGCGGGTCTAGCGGCTCTTCCGTCGCCAGCCCTCTTTGAAGATGTTGAACGCGGTGATCAGCCGAGGCTCCAGCTCGCCGGCGTGCTCCCACCATCCGTCGAGCCAGTTGATCGTCGTGAGCAGGAACATCGCGGTGAACAGCTCAGCCAGTTGCAACGGATCGTGATTCTCGCTGACGTCACCACGACGCTGCCCTTCGGCGAAGAGCTCGGCCAGCAGCTGCTGGTTCGCGTGCTGGGCTGACCGCAACTCCCCTGTGGCCCCGAAGAGGACACCGGTCCGGGTCGCCACTGTCGCCATCAGGTCGCGGTCGGCCGTGAAGAACGACGCCTGCGTTCGAACGATTTCCTCGAGACGCTCGACGACCGACCGTTCAGACTGGGCGAGCTCGTTGCGGAGCAGTGCCGCATAGAGCTCGTTGGTCTCCTGGGCGTGGGCCTCGAGCACCGCCTGCTTGCTCGGGAAGTAGTTGAAGAACGTCTTCTCGCTGATGCCGACCTCCGCGATGACGTCCTGGACGCGTGCGCCGTCGAGGCCCTTCTCGCGCACGAGTCGCAGGGTCGTCTCCAGGATCGCATTGCGCTGCGCACTCTTCTTTTCAGCTCGGGTTCCCATCGTCTGACAATTTTACAGTAACTGTAGACAACCTCGTCGCTGGCACGTAT
>CADDZP010000568.1 GCA_902812475.1 Actinomycetota bacterium
GCCGCCGTCACCGCTCTTGTGTTCGTCGGCTTGCTCCTCGGCTCGTTCCTCGGTCTGGTCGCTCGGCGCCGATGCGCTCTGCGACAGTTCCTGACGCGTCCCCCCCGCCGACTCTTGTTCGTCGGCGTCGGGCTCTGTGACGGTGTCGGTCGTCGACGTCGTCGCGTCGACGGGCGCGTCGGCCTCTGCCTCCGAAGACGGCTCACCGTTGCCGTTCTTCCTCGAGCGCCGGGGCTTGTCCTCCTCGGTCTCGATGCCGGCCTCGCGGAGGATCTGCCCGATCAGGCTCGCCTTGGAGGTCCGGGCCCCCGTCTTGACGCCCATCGCCTCGGCGATGGCCGCCAGCTCGTCGCGCTCCTTGCGCTCCAGGACCGACCGCTCGAGGGCCTGAGGCTCAACGCTCATTGCTACTGCCTCTCGCTTGGTGCTGCTGGTTGTGGCGGGAGAGGCTTGACCGCTCGCCCGACCACGAGATGATCACCGCGACGGTGATGTCGGGATCCCGACGGGACAGGGGATTTCCGTCCTGTGTGCGCCGTCGGTGCCACCAGCATAGGCACGATTCGGTACAGGCGCGGCACGATGGGTGCGTGGACGAGGTCGTCCGCATCTCCGGGCTCAGCAAGCGCTTTGGCGACGTCGCTGCCGTCGACGGCATCGACCTGGTCGTGCGCGCCGGCGAGCGCGTCGCCCTGCTCGGTCCCAACGGCGCGGGCAAGACCACGACGCTGCTCATGCTGCTCGGCGTCATCGCCCCCGACGACGGCTGGATCGAGGTGCTCGGCCACCGCCTGCCCCGTGGCCGGAGCGCGGCGATGTCGCAGGTCGGCTTCGCCGCCGGCTACCTGCCCCTGCCCGAACGTCTGAACGTCGACGAGTACCTCGGCTTCTACGGCCAGCTCTACGGGCTCGCCGATCCCGACATCGAGTCGGCCCTGGAGACCTTCGGCGTGGCCCACCTGGCGGGCGCCCGGGGGACCGACCTGTCGTCGGGGCAGCGGACGCTGGTCGGCATCGTCAAGGCCATCCTCCACGGCCCTCCCCTGCTGGTGCTGGACGAGCCGACGGCGTCGCTCGACCCCGACGTCGCCCTGCGCGTGCGCACGGGGCTGCAGGCCCTTTGTCGCGACAAGAGCACGACGCTGCTGGTCACCAGCCACAACATGGTCGAGGTCGAGCGCCTCTGCGACCGGGTCGTCTTCGTGGCTGCCGGGCGGGTCGTCGCCGACGGGTCGCCGGCCGATGTGGCGGCCAGCTTCGGGGGCGCGGACCTGGAGAGCGTTTTCCTGCGACTGGCCGCCACGGACGCGCCCGAGCACCCTCACGAGCGGTCGCAGGAGACGGAAAGGCCTGCGGGATGAACGTGTCCTGGCTGCGGGTCAAGGCCGTCGCCCGGCGTCACTACTACGTGCTGCTGCGCGCCCCGCACCGGTTGTTCGACGTCACCATCTGGCCGCTCGTGGACGTGCTGCTGTTCGGGTCGATCGCCGCCTTCGTCCACCCGGGCAACGCCACAGCCGGAAGGCTGGCCGCCGGTTACCTGCTCTCGGGCATTCTCCTCTGGCACGTCGTGTACCAGTCGCAGATCGCACTGGCGACGGGCTTCCTTGAAGAGGCGTGGACCCGCAACCTCCTCAACCTCATGGTGACGCCGCTGCGCGAGACGGAGTACGTCGCCGGCGTGGTGCTCTTCGGCATGATCAAGCTCTTCATGGGTATGGCCGTGGTGTCGCTGACCGCCCTGGGGTTCTTCGCCTTCAACGTCACCAATCTCGGCATCGGTCTGATCCCGGTCGCGGCCGTGCTTCTCGTCTGCGGCTGGGTCATCGCCCTGTTCGTCATCGCCTTGGTGCTGCGGTTCGGGACGGGCGCCGAGGCGCTGGCGTGGGGGATCCTCTTCGTGGTGATGCCGTTGTCAGGCGTCTTCTATCCGATCAGCGCCCTTCCCTGGCTGCTACGGCCGCTCGCCCAGGTCCTGCCCACGACCCACGCCTTCGCCGCCGGCCGTGCGCTGTTCGACGGCCGCGGCCTGCTGTGGAGCCAGCTGGGCTGGGCCGTGCTCGGGTGCCTCGTGAGCGGCGCCGTCGTGCTCGCCTTCCTCACGCGCATGCTCCAGATGTTCCGCTCCCGCGGCTACATCTCGCGGTACACCTAACGGGGCTTCGCCCCAGCCCGACCAGACAGTGTTCGTAGTGACGCCGGTCGGGGCGCGTGAGGGGCGGGCCGGGCCGAAGTCCCCTTTGGGGCGCGGGCTCCGGCCGAGCGCACTGCAAGTGCG
>CADDZP010000569.1 GCA_902812475.1 Actinomycetota bacterium
GTTCATCGGACAAGTGCAGAACCGGGCCCGCCTGGCGTCGAGAGGCGACGCGGAGGGGGCAACGCGTGCCACGCTCGAGACACTTGCCGAGCGCATCGCCGACGGCGCCGCACAGAACCTTGCCGCACAGCTACCGCCCGAGATCGGTGAGCATCTCCGCCGCCAAGCACCTACACAGGCCGGGACAGGCGAAGCGTTCGGGCTTGACGAGTTCTTCGCCCGCGTGGCCGCGCGTGAGGGAATTGACGAGCCGGATTCCGTTTTCCACGCCCGCGCCGTCCTCGAAGTGACAGATGAGGCGACGACCGGCGGGCTCATGAACAAGGTGCGTGAGCAGCTTCCCGGCGAATACGACCGTCTCTTCGAGGCCGGGAGCACGGGTCAGATGCGTTCCGCCAGCGGCGGACGCTGAGGCCATCGGCCACCTCGAACGCCCCGGGCGGCAACGACGGGCTCCGAGGCTGCGCGCCTTGGACAGGCGTGAGGCTGTTTGGAAGTGGGTCCTTGCGTCTCGGTCGCCCTTACCGGCTGCGGCTCGCGAGCACACTGGAGGGTCGAGCGTCGCTCGGATGTGATTATCGCCCTATTCGCCCAGGAAGGAGGGCCGCGACCGTCCGAAGCTCAGGCGCTTGACGAGATGCACGACGGTGCCCGATTCCGGATCGGAGTCGAAGTTGATCGTGTCGACCAGAGCCCTCATCAATGCGACCCCGCGTCCCCGCTCCGCCGAGCCGTCGGTCCGCTCGGAAAGGGACTCGACATCGAAGCCCCGCCCGGTGTCCTTCACGCGCAACTCGCACTGATCCTCACCGATGCTCACCTGGATCTCGTACTCATCGTCGCTCTCGGCGTGACGGATCACGTTGGCGCATGCCTCGGTAAGGGCGACCTCCACGTCATAAATGCAGTCCGGCGTGACGCCGAGCTCCTCCATGGCGTAGCGCGCTATATGGCGGGCGAACGGCACCGTTGAGGCGTCCTGTGGCAGACACAGTGCCAGCATGACCTCTATCGCCACTTCTCTCCTGACCTCCAGGAGACGTGCGGGGCGACTGTCATCAACCGAGCTCCCAATCTTGCGAGACACCGCGGACCCGCAACGAAGGCGATGGTTTGGTGCAGCAGGTCGGCGACCGAGGAGGGCATGCTGGCTTCTCCAGGGCGAGCGCCGACGATTCGCACGAGAGCCATCTACCCGACGGCGCCTGCAAAGATGCGTCGTGCTGGACGCGGCTTATCAACGCCGGTCAGCCCGCATTTGGGCGACGCTGTCGAAACTCGCTGAGTTGCGGCGCCGTTGCCGGAGGTCGCCGCGAGGGCGCGTCGAGCCCGATGCAGCGAGGGCGCCGGCGGAGAAGGCCAAGCGAGCGCTCCTGAGATCACACGGGCCGCTGTGCTTCCATCCCAACTCTTGGGGCTGGCAACCATGCGTGAACGTCGGACGCGCGGCACATCGGCGTCACGTGCGCCGATGATGGGTAGGAGGCCGCCATGACTGAGATCGACGTCAACGGCATGGGCACGAACGAGTTCGGCGTGCAACTCCGTGAAGGCGACACGACGACGAGCCATCGCGTAACCGTGCCCGGTGACCTCATTGCAGATCTGCAGTTGGGCGATATCGATCAGTCCGCGATCGTGCAGGAGTCGTTCGCTTTCCTGCTCGAGCGTGAGCCGGCCACGTCCATCCTGCGCCAGTTCTCGCTGCGCGACATCAGTCGGTACTTTCCGGAGTATCCCGACGAACTGCAGCGACGCCTTCGCCGCTGATGGCTGGCTCGGTGCCGTAGGCGCCGGCTTGGGCGCGCGACGGGTGAGAACCATGCTCGCCCGCCGCCCTCGTCGGCCCCAACCGTCCATGACGTCGTCGCGGACTCCCGCGACCTGGACCTCGTCGCTCAGCGTCCGGACACGGTCGCGGCGCTCAGAGCTCCATGCCGCGTCCCTCGCGCGATGTCACGCGCGTCGACGTACGCGCTTGGCCGCCCAGGTCGCGCTCAATCACGGGCACCCGTTCCCGATCGTCGTCTGCCAGTGAATCCGGGTCCGGCCTACCACTCGCGCCGGTGGGCTCGTTATGTTCGTCATCCTCGTTCTCAGTCAACGAATTGGGCTCGCCGGGGACAGGCTCGAACCCCTCCGGCACTGTCCACCGGCCGCGTTCCTTCAAGGTTCGGTCCTCGTCCCAGGGCCGCAGCTCCAGCGGTGTCGGCTGGAGGTGGCCGTAGACGAGGATTCCCTTGCCGGGACTGATTCGGCGGAGGGCGTCCGCAGG
>CADDZP010000570.1 GCA_902812475.1 Actinomycetota bacterium
GTCGACGTGCGGGGCGCAGCAGTTGGGCCCGACGACAGCGGGGGTGCCGTCGACGCGAGCGGCGCCGAGAAGCCCGACTCACCGGCCGTCGGTGCGCCCCCAGTGGCGGCTGCCGGCTCCGTTCCACCCGTGAGGGCGCCAGCGCCTGTGTCGGCGGCGCTCTGACGCGGTTCGACCGATCCGGTCGCCGACGCCGACGCCCGGCCGAAGGTGTACGAGACGATGGTGCTTCCGGTCGGCGCCGGCACGTTTACCGACACGACCAGGCCACCGGCCACGATCGAGTGCTCATGCTTCTCGACGGGGAGGACCTTCATGCTGACCCCCGCCTTGTCGAGCACCGGAGACAGGCCGCTGGTGTTTGGCACCGGGGTCGAGCCGCCGGGGAGCACGATCCCCTTGTCGCTCACCGATACCGACACCCCGGCGACCGACACGCCCTCAGCGCTGAACGAGGAGTCGAGCGTCGTCCCCTCGATGCCCTGCGCCGCATGGGCCTTGGCCTCGACATGGCCGATGCGCAACACGCCCTGCAGGCTCACGACATCGGCTGAGCAGTCCGACACGGCCGTGACGGCGCCCGTGGAACCGTCGACCTTTGTCGTCGCCGTCGACTCGGCGCTCCCAACACCCGCTCCCCCGCCGGCCGTCGCCGTCGCCGTGGAGGACCCGGGATCACTCTTCGCCGACAGCGAGAGTCCGGGCTGGTTGACGGCCGCCTGGGGCGACGTCGACGCGTCGCTGCTGGCGATCAGTGGGTACGGCGGCGGAGACGGAAGCCCGAGGACGGGGAAGACCGTCCCCGGGAGGGTGAGGACGTCGTCGCCCGGATACGGCATGGCCGCGTAGGCCTGGGACTTGCCGATGCCGTTGAGCACCGCCTGGGCCGACGGCGCACCGACGTCGACGACCTGGTTGACGAGCGGGAAGCCGGTGATGAAGACACCCACTCGCACCCCATCGGCGCCCGCAGCGGCGTCGAAGGAGGTCAGGCTCGGGCCTGGCGAGGTCTGGGCCGAGACTCCGGCGAGGCCGGCGACGCCGACGCCTCCCAGCGAGAGCAGCAACGCGCCGGCGAGGGCGAGGGCGCGCCGCAGCAGCCGGGGCCTAGAGGTTGGGGTCATACGGGACGCACGGGCGGCCACCCTCGGGGACCCAGTCTCTGTTCTTGATGAGGATCGTGAACACGCACACCGTCGGCGTGGCAGGCGCGCCGCGGTTGTACAGGAGCTGGCCGGCGATCTCGGGAAGAGGATCGCCGTGGATCCCCTGCAGGGCGTCGACGATCGCCTTCGGCGTGGCGGGTTCGGGCAGTTGCTTGGTCCCGAGCTCGAACACCTTGGCCGCCGCCCATCCGAGCATGTGCCCCCCGACGACGGGCGTGCCCGGCGCATACTTGGCCATGGCGTCCACGAACTCCTTCACCGCCGGCGAGTTGGAGTTCGCCCATGGGCCCGTGAGGCTCGCGATCACCGATCCGTCGAGCTCGGGAACATCCTTGAGGTCGCCGGTCGTCTGTCCGCTCGACATGCCAATCATCGGGTGGTACGCCTGGCGGGCGCAGCCCCGGGCGATGTTCTTCACGCTGTTGGAGTCCATGGCGACGGCGATGAACTGAGCGCCTGCGTTCCGCGCGTTGAGGCACTCAGACGTGAAGTCGGGCTGACCCAGTGAGTTCTGAGACTGGTACACCACCTGGAGGCCGTACTTGGCGAAGCCGGCCTTGGCCGTGTTGTAACTGTCGCGGCACACCTGAACCTCGACGCACGTGATGGTGGCGACCTTGGTGAACCCCCTGGCCTTGGCGACGGTCGAGTACCCCAGCAACGCAGCCTGGCCCAAGGCCTTCCCGTGGCTGCCCTGCGGGAAGTACACGGGGCTCTCGTAGAACCACTGGCCGGCGCCTTCGCTCCCGACGACGGGAACGCCTGCCTTGGTGAGGTACGGCACGCTGCTCTGCCCGCTGACCGCCTCGGGATTGGCGACGAAGGCGATCACCTTGCGCTGCTCGACGAACTCCTGCACCAGCGCCAAGTGGCGAGACGGGTCACCGCCGTCGTCACCCACGACGACCTCGACCTTGTGGCCGTTGACGCCGCCCCGGTCGTTGATCCACCGCGCCCAGACGCGGACGCCGTCGGCCTGAGGTGCCAGGCTGGCGCCCGCGACGCCCGAGAGCGTGCCGACGACACCGATCCGGATCGTGGACTTCGGGCCAGCGGCACCCGCGACGACGCCGGCACGGGCCTGCCCGGCGAGTGCTCCTCCGCCCGCG
>CADDZP010000571.1 GCA_902812475.1 Actinomycetota bacterium
GAAATGTGCGGGATCCGCACATTTCCGCGCCAAGAACGGTGAGAAGAGAGCGGTGGCGGTGCCGCTGACGCCGCTCGACGAGGTGCAGGCGGCGGTCGTGCGCGAGTGCGCGCCGCTGGAGCCGCGCGCCGTCGACATCGGCGATGCGCTGGGATGCGTGACCTCGCAAGCGGTCGAGGCCGGGGAGCTTGTGCCGCCGTTCGACAACACAGCGATGGACGGCTTCGCCGTGCGGGCGGCGGACACGGTGGACCCGCCCGTCGAGCTGAAGATCGTGGCCACGCTGGCGGCAGGCGCCGACCCGACGAACATCTCCGTCCGCACCGGCGAGGCCGTGCGCATCATGACCGGGGCGCCCCTGCCCGCCGGTGCCGACGCGGTCGTCATGGTCGAGCGGACGCACAACGAGGGCGACGTGGTCGTCATCGAGCAGCGCGCCGAAGCCGGCGACCACGTGCGGCGGGCGGGCGACGACCTTGGGCCCGGCGACGTGGTTGTCGAGGCAGGCACAGCGCTCGGCGCCGCCCATCTGGGTGTCCTGGCGAGCCTCGGCTACCAGCGCGTGCCCGTCTTCCCCCGCCCCCGCGTCGGCGTGCTCTCGACGGGCGACGAGTTGGTCGAGGGTTCGGCGCCCCTGCGGCCCGGCCAGATCCGCGACTCCAACCGGCCGACGCTGCTGGCGCTGGTCAGGCAATCTGGGTTCACACCCGTTGATCTCGGATTGGTCGGCGACGACGAGACGGCGATCACGGCGGCGGTGGAGCGAGGGCTCGCCGAATGCGACGCACTCGTCACGAGCGGCGGCGTCAGCGTCGGCGACTTCGACTACATGAAGGCTGTCCTCGACCGGCTCGGGTCGATGCGGTGGTGGCAGGTCGCGATCAAGCCGGCCAAGCCCCTGGCGTTCGGCACTGTTGCCGGCAAGCCCGTGTTCGGGCTGCCGGGCAATCCGGTCTCGTCGCTGGTGTCCTTCGAGTTGTTCGCCCGCCCGGCTCTGCGCCGGATGGCGGGCCACCGTGCGCTCTTCCGCCGGCCCGTGGACGCCGTGCTCGCCGAGCCTGTGCGCCGGGGCCCCGACGGCAAGCTGCACCTGGTTCGCGTCGTCGCCAGCCTCGGCGATGACGGATGCTGGCGAGCCCGGCCCGTCGGCGGCCAGGGGTCGCACCAGTTGGCGGCGGCCGCGAGCGCCAACGCGCTGGCGCTCGTGCCCGACGGAGAGGGCCTGTCGGCGGGTGCGTCGGTGAAGGCGTTGGTCGTGGGCGAGGACGTCCCCTGCTGACTGCGCCGGTTCACCTCTAAACTCCCTCGCAATGTCCGACCGCCGCCTCACCCACCTCGATCCGCTGGGCCGGGCCCGGATGGTCGACGTCACACCCAAGGAGGCCACCCACCGGCGGGCCATGGCCCGCTGCAAGGTGCTGATGGCACCCGAAACGACGACGCTGATCGCCTCGAACGGCATCTCCAAGGGCGACGTCCTGGCCGTGGCCCGGGTCGCGGGCATCCAGGCGGCCAAGCAGACGCCCAACCTCATCCCCCTCTGCCACCCACTCCTCGTCGGGTCGGTGTTCGTGAACTTCACCATCGGCGACGACTTCGTGGAGGTGGAGGCCCAGGTCGAGACCGTCGACCGCACGGGCGTCGAGATGGAGGCGATGACCGCGTGCAGCGTCGCCGCCTTGACCGTCTATGACATGTGCAAGTCGGTGGACCGATCCATGGTCATCGGCGACCTGACGCTGTGGGAGAAGACCGGCGGCCGCTCCGGGACGTACCGGCGCAAGCTCCCGGCCGCCGGGTCCGAGCTCTGAGTTTTCGCCTGTTGCGAGCGGGCTGCTAGCTTCAGTTAGCATTCTGGTTTGACGTCGACGGCGGTGCCCGTAGTAGGAATGGGGGCAGCAGTCGGCGAATTCCCCCCAGACTGCAAGAGCGGCGGAGTCTCCATAGCAGCATCCACGTGGTGCGCAAGACGTCGCGGTACGGTCCCCGAGTCGCAAAGGTAGGTCGAGGAGCTTGACTTTGTTGTTGCTGATCCTCGCCGTCGTGTGGGCAGTGGTGCTCGTCCCACCCTGGCTCCGAAGTCGGGCAGATGCCCGCCCAGCCGACTCGATCAGCGCCTTCCGTCATCGCCTCACCGTCCTGGAGCGCACGGGCCCCGTTGGCGCCCGGCGGGCCCGCGTGGTGCCCCGGCCCGACGTGGCCGGCTTCGTTCCCGCCGCCGGTCGACCGTCGGCTCTGGCTTCGGCTTCGCCGACGGTGGCCATGAACCCCGGG
>CADDZP010000572.1 GCA_902812475.1 Actinomycetota bacterium
CCCGTCGGCCAGCACGTCCGCAGCGCCCCGCCGACGGGCGACGCTCCTTCCGCGTAGCAGGTACGCCCGCTTCACACTGGTTGAGTGAGGGCGTGGGCCGCGCCCTCCTGACCGACCTGTACGAGCTGCGGATGGCGGCCAGCTTCCGCCGGCGCGGCATGGCCGGCGAGGCCACGTTCAGCCTCTTCATCCGCGCCCTGCCGCCCCAGCGCGGCTTCCTGGTGGCGTGCGGGCTCGACGCCGCGCTCGACTACCTCGACGGGTTGGCGGTCGAAGACGACGACCTGGCTGCGCTGCGCACCCTCGGCCTCGACGAGCCGACCGTCGACGGCCTCGCCGGGCTGCGCTTCACGGGCGAGGTGTGGGCGATTCCCGAGGGACGCACCGTCCTCCCCGGCGAGCCGTTGCTCGAAGTGACGGCGCCCATCGCCGAGGCGCAGCTGGCCGAGACGTTCCTGCTCAACCAACTCTCGTTTGCGACGGCGGTCGCGTCCAAGGCGGCCCGGTGCCGACTGGCTGCCGGCGACGCGGGCGTCGTCGACTTCGCCTTCCGGCGCACCCAAGGCGGGGAGGCGGCGATGACCGTCGCCCGGGCTTCGGCGATCGTGGGATTCGTCGCCACGAGCAACGTCGCGGCGGCGCGCCGATTCGGTCTGCGGCCCTCGGGGACGATGGCCCACAGCTACGTCCTCGCCTTCCCGACCGAGCTCGACGCCTTTCGGGCCTTCGTCGACGACTATCCCGACAACGCCGTGTTGCTCGTCGACACGTTCGACACGCGTACTGGTGTCGAGAACGCCATCGCCGTGATTGCCGATACCGGCGTCGGCGACCGTGCTGCCATCCGCATCGACAGCGGCGACCTCGCCGTCCTCGCCAACGAGGCGCGGCGCATGCTCGACGCCGCCGGCCTGGCCGGCACCCAGATCTTCGCCAGCGGCGGCCTCGACGAGTACGCGCTCGCCGACCTGCGCGAGGCGGGCGCACCGATCGACGCCTACGGCGTGGGCACGCACATGGGGGTGTCGGAGGACGCGCCCTCAGTGGAGTCCGTCTACAAGCTTGTCGCCTACGAGGGCCGGCCCGTCATGAAGCTGTCGCCGGGCAAGGCGTCGACGCCGGGAGCGAAGCAGGTCTTCCGTGGGCCCGGCGGCGACGTGATCGGGCTTCGTCACGAGCATCCCCCGGCGGGCACCGAGGCCGTCCTCGTTCCCGTCATGCGGGGCGGTCGCCGGACCCATCGCGAGTCCCTCGACGACGCCCGCCGCCGCTTCGAGGCCGACTTCGACCTTTTGCCCGACGCCGCTCGTCGGGTCCGCGATCCCGTCCCGCCGCCCGTCGCGTTGTCGGCCGAAGCCAACGCGTTGGCGACCGCGGTTCACGAGAAATTGATTGGGCGTACGGACACACCTGGGGTGTAGAACGGGACTGCCCCTGGAGGCGTCCTCCCCCTGGGGGCGAAGACGGAAGAGGAGGGCCTCGTCACGCCAAGGGCCCTCCTCTCCGTCTCTCTACGAGCTCCTCGGCAGCGTCTCCAGTGAGCGCGGGCGGTCGGTGCGCAGCTCGTCGATGAGGCTGTCGACGACGTCGACGAGGGTGCCGCCCGACGCCACGACGTCGCGCTGGCGCAGGTAGCTCGGTCCCCGTTCGACGATCGCCAAGGCGTGGCGCAGTTCGCCCTCGCAGCCGAGGCGGGCGGCGACCGGCGTGAGCTCGTCGACCAGGTCGGTGATGGCGTCGGCAATGCAGACCAGGTCACCGGCGTCGTCGGTGATGATCTCGGCCGCCATCCCGTAGCGGGCCGCCCGCCACTTGTTCTCCCGCACGCTCCAGGTCCGCGGCACGGTGAGGGCGTGGCCGGCATCGTGCCGGCCGTCGAGCCACTCGACCAGGCACTGGCTCATGGCCGCGACGGCGCCGACCTCGCGCAGTGTCGGCATCCCGTCGCAGACGCGGAACTCGACTGTGCCGAAGTCGGGGTGGGGCCTGATGTCCCACCACACTTCACGGATCGAGCTGATCGCCTTGGCCGACACCAACGTGTGCATGAACGCCTCGAACTCCGACCACCCAGACAGCTGGTAGGGCAAGCCGGCGGTCGGCAGCGCCTCGAACACCTTCGACCGGCTCGACGCCAGGCCCGTGTCGGCGCCCATCCAGTAGGGGCTCGACGCCGACACGGCGAGGAAGTGGGGAATGTAGGCGCTCAGGGCGTTGGCGATGGCGATCGCCTTTTCGGCCGAGCGGACGCCGACGTGCACGTGGA
>CADDZP010000573.1 GCA_902812475.1 Actinomycetota bacterium
CACGACGACCGAGCGGCCGCCGTGGGGCACCACCAGGTCACCGCGGACCACGCCCCCGTCCACCGCCAACGCCACCGAGCGATCCACGGCCGTCGTCACCTCCTCCCGGTCGGCGCGTGCCATCCGGCCAGGAGGTCGAGGACCTCGTCGTCGGTGGTCTGGTCGAAGTGCTCGTACCACTGGCCCACCGCGAAGAACGGCTCCGGCGTGGCCGCGCAGACCACGTCGTCGGCGAACCGGTCGAGACGACTCGCCGTCTCCCGGGCGCAGACCGGCACGGCCAGCACCAGGCGCCTGGGCTGCTGTTGGCGCAGGGCGCGCAGCGCCGCCTCGGCGGTCACGCCGGTGGCCAACCCGTCATCGACCACGATCACGTCCCGGTCGGCCAGCTCCGGCAACGGCCGATCGGCCCGGTACCGCGCCACGCGGCGGTCCAGCTCGATTCGGGCCCGCTCGGCCAGGACGCGAAGCTCCCGAGGGCTCACGCCCATATCACGAGCGGCGTGGGACACCACCGGCTCGTCCAGGCCCTCGGCGATGGCGCCGATGCCCAGCTCCTCGTGACCGGGGGCCCCGACCTTGCGGGCCACGAACACCTCCAGCGGCGCACCGAGCGCGGCGGCCAGCTCCGCGGCCACCACCACGCCGCCGCGCGGCAGACCCAACACCACCGGGGACTGCAGGCCGAGAAGGCGCACTCGCTCAGCCAGGATTCGCCCAGCGTCGGAACGGTTCCGGAAACGTGGTGTCATATCTGTAGCGCGCGTACCCGCCGGCTCTTGTGTCCTACCCGCTCCGCGCCGGTTGGCCGCGAGCGCCCGCGGGAACGACCAACAGATGCCACGGCGTTCGCGCACTGACATCGTCGCCGCGATCCTGCAGCGGTATCCCCGCACCTACGGCGAAGAGCTCGGCCTACGCGCCCTGGACCGCCCCTCGCCCCTGTTCAAGCTGCTGGTGATGTCGCTGCTGATGAGCGCCCGCATCCGCGCCTCCATCGCCCTCGATGCCGCCCGCGCCTTGTTCGCCCAGCGATGGACGACAGCGGCCGCCATGGCCCACGCCTCCTGGGAGCAGCGGGCGCGCACGCTCAACCGAGCCGGCTACGCCCGCTACGACGAGCGGACCTCGACGATGCTGGCCGACACGTCGGTACTGCTGCTGGAGCGCTACCGCGGCGACCTGCGCCGCCTGCGCGCCGAGGCCGGGAACGATCCGAACGCGGAGCGGGGCCTGTTGAAGGAGTGCAAAGGCATTGGCGACGTCGGGGTCGACATCTTCTTCCGGGAGGCGCAACGGGCCTGGGACGAGCTGTACCCGTTCGCCGACGGGCGGGCGCTGCAGGCTGCCCGCCGCCTGGGGCTGGGCGACGACGTCGCCAGCCTGCGGCGTCTCGCCAGCCGCCAGGACTTTCCACGGCTGGTCGGCGGGTTGGTTCGCGTCGACCTGGACGACAGCTACGACGACGTCATCTCGACCGCGTCGTCTCGTCGCGCCAGCTGATTCACGCCGACTGGCCGAGCAGCGGGGCCAGAAGCCAGTCGCGGTCGAGGGGAGCTCGGCCAGGATCTCGGCTGTCCCGGCCGGAGCACGACCAACAGGCGCTGGACGTCCTCGACGCCCGACGCGTCGTCCACGTCCATCCGGGGCCGGTACAGGAAGTAGGTACAGGAAGTAGATATCACCCCGCGCTCCAGCACCTCGGCCATCAGCGTCTTCCCGTCGCTACCGTCTGTTGTGCATCCAAGCCGAGCTCCTCGGCCCGCTGCACCCGCCGGGCCACGTCGCGCGGGGTGATGATGCCTACCACCGAGTCGCCGTCGGCCACCAGCACCCGCTGGCTCTCTTCGGCGCGCAGCCGCTCGAGCACCTCGGGCAGCGGGAGGTCGGGCTCGACCCGGGGCACCTGGGCGATCGGCGTCATGCAGTCGGCGACGGCCAGGTGCTCGCGCTGGTCGGCGGGCACCTGGCGGACGCCGCGCAACGTGATCAGCCCGAGGGTGTGGCCGTCCTCGACGACGGGGAAGGCGCTGTGGTCGTAGCGCAGGAAGTAGTCCTCGACCGCGTCGGCGACGCGTAGGGCGGCGGGGATCGTCACCAGCGGCCGGCCCATGACCTCGGCGGCGGGCAGGTCGTCGAGAAAGTGCGCGAGCTCCACCTCCGCCAGCGAGGTGCGGGCCGCCTGGGACAGGAAGCACCCGATGGCCGCCAGCCACAGCCCGCCCACGCCGCCGGCGAGCAGGCTCAACACGCCGAGGGCGACAAG
>CADDZP010000574.1 GCA_902812475.1 Actinomycetota bacterium
GGCAAGCACGATCGCCAGGCCCAGTCGATGTTGCACGCCGACGAGCCCGCGACCGACACCCTGACCCGGGTCGTCGCCTTCGTCGAGGGGCACCGGCGGCCGGACGCCCCATTGCACCCGTACAACCGGCTGGCGTCGGAGCGGTGGCTGCGGGCCCGGGCCGTCGCCGACCCGTCGCTCGTGGGTGCCAAAGAGCTGACACCGGTGCCGTCGCCCGTGGAGGTCGACGACCTGCGCAAGCCGGCGCCGGCGCCCGCCGCTGGCACCGACCTCGACGGCACGCCGCTGCTGGCCGTGTTCTCGACCGGTGTGGACATCGACCTGGTGCCCGTCGCCGTCGACGCCCGGCTGGTCGACGAGCGCAGCCCCCGCCTCGTGATCGTCGTCCCCGAACGCGACGACCACCCGTATCTCCGATCACTGGCTGAGGCCGTGAGGGATCCAGTCCGCGTCCGCACCGTCCCAGACGATTGGCGACGACCGTAAGGTTGAAAGAGATGCTTGAACGGCTCGCTGACCTCGAGCGCGAGTACGAGGACGTCCTCCGACAGCTCGCCGACCCCGCCGTCATCGGGGACCAGCGCGCCCTGCGGGACGCCTCTCGCCGGCACAAGGAGTTGGAGCCGATCGTCCGCCGGTATCGGGAGTACCGGGCGGCCCTTGACCAGCTCGGTGAGGCGAAGCAGATGCTCGGCGACTCGAGCGGCGACGACCGTGAGATCTGGCGATCGATGGCCGACGAGTCCGAAGGCGACATCGAGCGGCTCGAGGACGAGCTCAAGGTGCTCCTGCTGCCGCGAGACCCGAACGACGAGAAGAACGTCATCGTCGAGATCAGGGGCGCCGAGGGTGGCGAGGAGGCGAACCTCTTCGCCAAGGACCTGTTCGAGATGTACCAGCGCTACGCCGAGCGCATGGGGTGGAAGCTCGAGGTCCTCGGTGCTGACCCGTCCGACATGGGAGGGTTCAACGAGATCACGTTCCTGCTGCGGGGCGACGGTGTGTGGAGTCGGATGAAGCACGAGGGTGGGCCCCACCGCGTGCAGCGGGTCCCCGTCACCGAGTCACAGGGCCGCATCCACACGTCCTCGGCGACGGTCACCGTGCTGCCCGAGGCCGAGGAGATCGACGTCGACATCGATCCCAACGACCTGAAGGTCGACGTGTACCGGTCGACGGGTCCCGGCGGGCAGTCGGTCAACACGACGGATTCCGCCGTCCGCATCACCCACCTCCCGACAGGGACGGTCGTGGCCATGCAGGACGAGAAGAGCCAGATCCAGAACCGGGCCAAGGCCATGCAGGTACTGCGGGCCCGTCTGCTGAAGGCCGAGCAGGATCGCCAGGCGGCGGAGCAGTCCGAGCAGCGGCGGGGACAGGTCGGCGGCGGCGGCCGCTCGGAGAAGATCCGCACCTACAACTTCAAGGAGAACCGCGTCACCGACCACCGCATCGGCCTCACCCTGTACAAGCTCGACAAGGTGCTGATGGGTGAGCTCGACGACCTTGTCGATGGGTTGGTCGCCGACGAGCGGGCCCGCCAACTGGCCGGCGCCGAGGCTTGAGGATGACGACAGGGGACCCCGAACCCGAGCTGCGCCACGCGGCACCCGAGGCGGCGCAGACCACCCTGACGTGGCGCCACCTCTACGCCCTGGCGACCGAGCGGCTCGGGTCCGATGTCGAAGCCCGGCGCATCGTCGAGCGCACGTCTGGCCGCGAGGGACCCGACTGGCTGCTGACCCTCGACGAGCCGGTGCCCAAGCGCGCCGTGCCGTTCTTCGACGACCTGGTCGAGCGCCGTGCCGCGGGGGAGCCGTTGCAGTACGTGCTCCGCCGGTGGGGCTTCCGCACCCTCGACCTGCTCGTCGACCAGCGGGTGCTGATACCGCGGCCGGAGACCGAGGTCGTGGTCGAAGTCGCCATCCGCGAGCTCCGCCGCATCGACTCGCCCCGTCCCCTGGTGGCCGACCTCGGCACCGGCTCGGGGGCCATCGCCCTGTCGATCGCCGCCGAGGTGCCGGGCGCGCGCGTCTGGGCCACCGATGCATCCGACGACGCCCTTGCTGTCGCCCGGGCGAACCTGGCCGGGTTGGGCAGCCCGGCGGCCGTGCGCGTGCGGCTGGCCTCGGGCCCCTGGTTCGCGGCGCTGCCCCCTCCTTTCCGCGGCCAGTTCGATGTCATCGTCTCCAACCCGCCGTATGTCGGCGCCGGCGAGGTCCTGCCTGCCGAGGTGCGCGACTGGGAGCCGGCCGGGGCCCTTGT
>CADDZP010000575.1 GCA_902812475.1 Actinomycetota bacterium
GAGAACCTGTCCTCGCGTGGCCTGCTCGAAGACAGTGATGAGAACACGCGCAAGTGTTGGGTCGGCGTCGAGTTCCCGTGAAACGCGTGCGACGAACGAATCGTCGGACGTCTCCATCGCCGCCCAACAAGCTTGCTCGAAGGCATATTCGCCGCGGGATGCTAGTTCGAGGCCCAGAATCGCGGCCACTTCCTCCACGGCATCGGTATCGAGTTGCGCGAGCAGCAATGCCAGCTGATGGGCAAGTTGGCGCGCCCGAGCGCCTGGGGCCGGGCCCGCCGACGATGGCGATGTCGGAGCTCCGGTCTGCCAGCCAGTTCGCGGGGTCTGACGTTGGTGCGGCCGCTTGATGGTGTTGCCGACAAGGAAGTACTTCTCACCTCGTCGCTCATACAGCCCGTCTTGAAATGCCAGCTCGCGTGCGATCGTTGACTTCGCGAACAGCCGGTACATGGCAACGGCTTGCCATGCCTCGTCGACCGTGAAGCCCTCGGCGCCCTCTTGCTCGAAGACCCGCCGTAGGAGGTCTCGACATGACCCCGACGCCTGCGCCTCGGCGTAGAGCGCTTCGAGGTCCTCCCATCGTCGCTCACTCCGATACAGCGGTCCGTCGGTCTCCCACTGGACCTCGACGGCCTTTGCCTTGTGACGAACGAGTTTGCCGTCCTCGATGTACAGCGACCACACGTCATCGACCTGATGAGGCTGCGGCCGAAGCTGAGCTTCGATGCGTCCCGGCCTGGAGGCATGAGCCCACACCACGACACCGGCCACAACCTGCCGTTCCGCATAAAGCGCGGCTGCTCCCACGAACGCGAGGTGAGTCGCCGTCAGCAACGTGATGGCGCGGTCCTCGCCAAAGATGTAGATCTCCTTGGGCTGCACACCACCAGCCAGGCGGTGGGCATCTTGCGCGCGCAAGGGCAGGAGCCCGTTGCTCACGTCGTAGAAGCTCAGGCACAGCTTGACGGTCGGACGCTCGGCGTCGACGACGGGGTGGTCTTCGGCGTAGTCCAGCTCGGGCGGGGCGTCATCCCACGTGTCCTTGACCACATAGCCCTGCTCAACCGCGTTCTCGTAGTCGGTTTGTATCTTCGGGGCCGAGTCGCGGGAGGGCAGCGCGCCATCGCCGTCGATGTCGATCGCAGTGCCCTCGTTATCAGGTGACGCATCGTCGTCGGTAGCGGGGGGAGCGTCCTCGTGAAGGGCCTCCTCGGCCTCCGGCTCGGCATCGTCGACATCCCCTGCCACGGTGGAATCCTCAGACCCCGCAGCTTCGGTAGTGATCGTGAGGTCCTCATCGGGGATCGCAATGCCGACCTCGTCGATCTCGATCGGTGCCTCGTCTGGTGGCAGCGGGTCGATGTTGTTGCGATCGAGTTTTCGGGCGGCAGTGGCCGCATCAGGCGCGCCGAGGACTGCCTCGAGCAACTCGAGCGTGCCGCGCTGGAGTCCGAATACAGAGGCGATGGCATCGGCCAGGTGCTCCGGCGTCACGCCTTCACCGACGACGTACAGCACCGAGGACTCGCCCTCGAACGACAGATGTGCTTCGGCTGGCCACTCGGTCAATAGGTCGTCGTTCCAGTACGCCTTGATGAACAGGCTGGTCGCGGTCTTTACCTGTGGCGGCCACAACGTGCGCGCGGCAGCCGGCATGCCGTCGGGAGCCGTCCGCAGGAACCTGATGAGATTCGCTGCTTGCATTTGAAGGCGAGGACTCCACCTGTTGTCAGCGCAAAGGCCGCTGGCATCGGCCCGTAGCGTCACTTCTTTGCGGAGTGAGGGCACGCCGAGCGCGTCATACAGTTCACCGACCCGAGGGTCCCATTCCACAGTGACAGGAACATGAGCGCGCAACTGCTCGGTGACGGCGTGCGGGAGGTCGGGTCGCAGGCCTCCGGCCGGCGGAACCAGGCCCTGTGTGGTCAGGACGACCGGGTGACGCTGCATCGCCGGGAGCCGGGCGTCGTCCTCAATGAGTGCTTGGGCGAGCGATTCGATGCGGCTCCGGGCGAGCTGGCGGTCTCGGTCGTCGAGCTCATCCTGTTCGGCCAGCTGGTCAAGTACGTCGATGTGCTCGTGCCAGTCCGGGGCGGCACCGTCGTCGGTGAGGTGCCATGTCGCGCACAGGCGCGGGTGGGATTCGATGAAGTCCTGGCGGGCTACCCGCTTCAGGTGCCCCCAGATCTCGGCTTTGGCGCGGCTGACGAGATTCGCTGGCGCCATGAGGCCGAGGTCGGTTGGCATTACCGAGACG
>CADDZP010000576.1 GCA_902812475.1 Actinomycetota bacterium
GACGGGCTTCTAGTCTGCGCCTTCGTGGCGGACCTGGCTGCCATCTCGTCGCTGGTCTCCGCCGCCGGCACACTCGTGCTCGCAGGCGCCACCTTCGCCGCCGTCCGCTCGGCCAACACGGCGGCGCGCACGGCGGAGCGCTCGCTGATGGCAGGCCTGCGCCCGTTGCTGATCCCGTCGCGCACCACCGACCCGCCGATGAAGGTGCTGTGGTCGGACGGCCACTTCATCCGCCTCGAGGGCGGGCACGCCTACGCGGCGGTGGACAACGACGTCGCCTACCTGGCGATGGCCGTCCGCAACGCGGGAACGGGCTTGGCGCTGCTGCACGCGTGGTCTCCGCGCGAGCTGACCTTCGATCGCAGGCCGTCCCGACCGGACCTCGAGGAGTTCCGCCGGCTGAACATCGACCTCTACATCCCGGCCGGCGAACCCGGCTACTGGGAGAGCGCCGTGCGCAGCCTCGACGACCCCGCCTGGCGGTGGCTCGACGCTGCGATCGGCGAGCGCCGGCCGTTCATGATCGACGTTCTCTACGGCGACCAGGAGGGCGGACAGCGCGCCATCACCCGGTTCACGGTCGTCCCCGCCGGCGACGAGAACTGGTACGCCCAGTCGGCGCGCACGTGGAACGTCGACCGCCCCGATCCGCGGTAGCGCGACAGCGAGTGGCGGATGAGCGTCAGGCGAGACCGACGCGGTCGAGGACTTCCTCGACGAGGCCGATGAGGCCCGTGACGAACGGGCCGAACTCGGCGTAGACGGCCGAGCCTTCGTCGAAGCGCATGCGGTAGACGCACTCCTTGAGGTCGACGGGGTCCTCGGCGAACAGGGTGACGCCCCATTCCCAGTCGTCGAGGCCCACCGACCCGGTGATGAGCTGCAGGATGCGCCCGGCGAACTCGCGCCCGACCTTCCCGTGGCCGTACATGAGCTCCTTGCGTTGCTCGAACGGCAGCGTGTACCAGTTGGCGTCGCCCGCACGCTTCTTCGACATCGGGTAGAAGCAGATGGCGCGCTTGCCGGGCGGGGGGAGGTGCGGGTGCAGCCGGGCCTCGAGCGTGTCGGCGGGCAGGCCCTTGGAGTACTCGCTGACCTCGGTGAGCGAGACATAGGAGTCGGTGAACTCCAGGCCCGCTTCGCGCAGCTCGGTCTGGAACTGCTGCAGGCGCCAAAGATCCGGACCAAGGGCCATGAACCCGAGATCGGCCTTGTGGCCCAGCACGGCGAAGGGCACGACCTGGTGGTCGTCCTCCTGGCACGACTTCACGGCGGCCTCGACAGCCTGGCGATCGGCGTCCTCGCCGAGCAGGCAGAACAGGTGCAGGCAGCCCCAGCCTTCGGAGGGAGTGACGGGCTCGACCATCGCCGCCGAGCCTACGGCGCTGCTCGGGTCAAACGCAGTTGGACAGCTTGCGATTGAGCCGGCGAATGCGGCGTCGGGCGTTGGACTGCGCCCGCAGCCGAGCCTGCCGGTCGGCGGCCAGCTGCTCCACGGTGGAGGGGTGCACGTACATCATGCAGTGACGACGAGGAGACTGTCCCGAACTCATCGCTGTAGGGGCGTCGGGCCCCGGTGTTGATGACGGAGGGTGGCGATGCGGTACCAATGGAGGATGCGCTGGCGGCTTCTCGCCTGCCTCACGCTCCTCCTCGCTCTCGCACCCGCTCCGGCGGCGCGCGCCGGTGTGCCCGTCCTCGTGATCGACGGCAAGGGCTGGGGCCACGGCGTCGGCATGGCCCAGGACGGCGCCTACTGGATGGGCCGGGCGGGCCAGAGCGCCAACCAGATCCTCGGCCACTTCTATCCGGGCACCGCGATCGGCCGCGCTGGCGGGACGATCAACGTCGCCGTCCTCGACGTGCCCAACCGGGACACGGTCGTGAGCTTCCCCAGCGGGGGCGACGTCCGCGACGCCGAGTCGGGCACTCCGTCCGCGGGGTTCCCCGTTCGGGTGGGACCTGGCGGCACGGTCCACGTGTGGTTCGACGGCTCCTACCACGCCCAGGCCGTCAGCGGAGCCGTCCAGGCGGCGGGCGGCGCGCGCGGCACGTCGCCGTCCCCGTACCAAGCTCGACTGACGGCGTACCAGATCCCGACAACCACGCTGCCGCAGACGACCACGACGACCCGGCCGCTGCTCCCGACGACGCCCACCACCAACCCGCCGTCGCCCAAACAGACGACGACGACCCAGCCGCCCCCGCCACCGCCTCCACCCCCGCCTCCTCCGCCCAACGCCGTGGCCACGTCGGGCCG
>CADDZP010000577.1 GCA_902812475.1 Actinomycetota bacterium
GCTCCCGACCCGGCCGAACGGGACCAGCCCGCCAGCCGGGCCAAGCTCGCCGCCTACGGCCCGTGGCTGTGGGGCGACGAGGGCACCGAGGCGGTCGCCAAGGCCGTCGACACCGACACCGACGACCTCTGGCGCCTCCTGTAACTCCGGACCAGAGGAGAACGCCACTTCCGCTCGTCACCTCCGCTTCTCACCTCCGCTTCTCACCTCCGCTTCTTGGCGCAGAAATGTGCGGGATCCGCACATTTCTGCGCCGAGAATGCAGCAATTGGGGAGTTGGGCGCTCAGGGGTCAGGCGTAGAGGGCGTCGATCTCGTCGGCGTACTTGGTGAGGACGCCGCGGCGCTTGAGCTTCATCGTCGGGGTCAGCTCCTCGGAGTCGGGCAGCCATTCCGCGGTGAGGACGGTGAAGCGCTTGACCTGCTCGACCCGGTTGAAGCGGGCGTTGCACTCGGCGACGGCCCGCTCAACCTCGGCCTGCACGTCGGGGTGGCGAGCGAGGTCGGCCAGCGTCGCCGCCTCGATCCCCTTCGACTTGGCCCACGCCGGCGCCACCTCGGGGTCGAGGACGATGAGCGCCGAAACATACGGACGGTTGTCGCCGATCACGCACGCCTGGCCGATCAGTGGGAACGACTTGAGGGCGGCCTCGATATTCGCCGGCGAGATGTTCTTCCCGCCCGCGGTGATGATCAGCTCCTTCTTGCGGTCGACGATCTTGAGATACCCGTCATCGTCGAACACCCCGATGTCGCCGGAGTGCAGCCATCCCTCGTCGTCGAGAACTTCAGCCGTGCGCGCCGGGTCCTTCAGATAGCCCTGGAAGACGTTGCCGCCCCGGCAGCAGACCTCGCCGTCGTCGAGGAGCTTGACCTCGCAGCCGGGAATCGGCGGGCCGACCGTGCCGGGATGCACCTTGAACGGCTCCCACGTCATCGGTCCGCAGCACTCGGACATGCCGTAGATCTCCGACATCGGCAGGCCGATGTTCAGGAAGAACATGAAGACCTCGACGGGGATGGGGGCGGCGCCGCTGAAGGCGACTCGGCACTCGTCCAACCCGATCTGGGCCCGCACCGGCGCCAAGGCGTCGACGGCGCCGGCCTCGATGGCCTGGGAGACAGCAGCCTGCTGGTGCGGGTCGGCGGCCAAGGCCGCGTGCACGCCGGCGTACAGCTTCTCCCACACGCGGGGCACGGCGAAGAAGTAGTTGGGGCGCACGTCGCGCAGGTAACCGGCCAGGACGCCGGGGTCGGGACAGGTGGTCACCTCGGTGCCGTCGAGCGCGTGGAAGTAGTGGGTCACCATGCGCTCGGCGATGTGGGCCATGGGCAGGTACGACACCAGCCGGAAGCCCTCGACCGGGAACCCGATGGCCCGGCGCGTCGACTCGGTCGTCCAGCAGATGTTGAAGTGGCTCAGCACCACGCCCTTGGGCGGGCCCGTCGTGCCGGACGTGTAGATGACGGTGGCCAGGTCGTCGGGCTTGACCGCGGCGCCGGCCGCTTCCAGGTCGACGGGGTCGGCGGCGAGCAGCGACTGGAACGGCACGACGCCTTCGGGTGCCAACCCGTGCGGGTCGTCGAGCACGACGACGTCGCGCAAGGCTGGCAGCTCGGGACGGACCTTGAGGAAGCGCTCGAGGAAGTCGACGTCCTCGACTACGGCGACGACGGCGTCGGCGTGCGACGCCAGGTACTGGATCTGGTCGGGCGACGACGAGTTGTAGATGGAGATCGGCGTGGCCCCGGCCAAGAGGACGCCCATGTCGATGACGTGGAACTCGGGTCGGTTGCGCAGCATGAGCACGACCCGCTCGCCCCGCTCCACGCCCATTCGCTGCAAGCCGGCGGCGACGCGCGCCGCCCTGTCGGCGTATTCACGCCACGTCAGCTCTTCCCACCCGCCGTCGGTCGTGCGCCACCGAAGTGCGGTGACGTCGGCCCGCCGGGCCGCCGTCTGCACGAACTGATTGGCGACGGTGTGCCCGTCGACCGCAGCCGCCAGCTCTTCGCTCGTCGCCATCGCGCCCCCTCAGCCGTGATGTTTGTGCATTGTGGCCGATCCCGGGCAGAGTTGCGGGGTGAACGCTCTCGTGACCGGGGCGAGCGGGTTTCTCGGCAGCCGCACGGCGGCCGCCCTCTGCGAACGGGGCGAACAGGTGCGGGTGCTGGTCCGGCCCACGAGCGACCGCCGCCGTCTGGAAGACCTCCCCGTCGACTACGCCGAGGGCGACGTCACCGACCGCACGTCG
>CADDZP010000578.1 GCA_902812475.1 Actinomycetota bacterium
GTCGGGCTCGACAGCCGTTTCCGCCTCCGGTTCGTCGCCGGTGGCGGGGGCGACGTCGACGCCCTCGACCGTCTCGGTGACCGGCTCGCCGACCTTTTCGAGCGCTGTTTCGTCGCTCTCGGTCAGCGCCGCTGCTTCCTCTGTGGGCGCCGCTTGCTGCCTGCGGGGCGACCGCTTACTGGCTGCGGTGCGGCGGCGGCGGTCGCCCCCGCCCGGTTGGCGGGCGCGCCGGGCACGAAGCTCGTCCTCGGGGAAACGGCTGACGATGATCGTGATGTGGGTGGTGCGCTTGCGGATGCGGGTGGCCCGTCCCCGAGCCCGCGGGCGCCAGCGCTTCAGCGTGGGCCCCTCGTCGGCGTAGCAGGCCGAGACGTAGAGCTCTTCGCCGTCGACGGGGTGCTCGTGGTGGTGCTCGGCGTTGGCGATGGCGGAGTCGAGGACCTTCCCCACGACGATGGCGGCATCGCGCTCGGTGAGCAGGAGCGTCTCGCGGGCGCGCTCGACGTCCAGGCCCCGGATCAGATCGAGGACCTCGCGAACCTTGTACGCCGACAGGCGCATGTAGCGGGCGCGGGAGCGGAACGACGCCGTCTCCTCTGCGACGCGCACGCGCCGGCGACCCGAGACCCGTACGGGTGCCTCGTTGAGCTTGGGCCCTGTCATCGGGGCGCCTCCGGCGCCGCCTCTGACGGAGGCAGGCCCTGCTTATTGGAGCTGCGCTCCTCCACTGCCCTTCGGAGCTCGCTCATCGGCGCCCAGCCCTCTCCTGGCCGGCGTGGAAACGGAATGTGCGGGTCAGGGCGAACTCGCCGAGCTTGTGGCCGACCATGGCCTCGGTGACGTAGATGGGCACGTGCTTGCGCCCGTCGTGGACGGCGATGGTGTGGCCGACCATGTCGGGGATGATCGTGGACCGGCGTGACCACGTCTTGATGACGCGCTTCTCGTTGCGACTGTTGAGGTCGTCGACCTTCTTGAGCAGGTGCTCGTCGACGAACGGGCCCTTCTTCAGGCTGCGCGGCATGCCTTACCTCCGTGCGCCGCGCGTGCGCCGGCGCCTGATGATGAGCTTCTGGGAGGGCTTGTCCTTCTTGCGGGTGCGGCCCTCGGGCTTGCCCCACGGGCTCACGGGGTGGCGGCCGCCCGACGACTTGCCCTCGCCGCCGCCGAGGGGATGGTCTACGGGGTTCATGGCCACGCCGCGGGTCTGAGGGCGTACGCCCTTCCAGCGGTTCCGCCCCGCCTTGCCCAACGAGACCAGCTCGGCCTCGGAGTTGCCGACCTCGCCGACAGTCGCCCGGCAGTCGATCGGCACCCGCCGCATCTCGGTGCTGGGCAGGCGCAGGGTGGCGAAGTCGCCCTCCTTGGCCACCAGCTGGATGCTGGCGCCGGCGCCCCGGCCCATGCGCCCGCCGGCGCCGGGCTTGAGCTCGACGTTGTGGACGGTCGTGCCGACGGGGATGTAGCGAAGGGGCAGGGCGTTGCCCGGACGGATCTCGGCGCCCTGGCCGCTCTGCAGGCGGTCACCAACCTTCACCCGCGCCGGAGCAAGTATGTAGCGCTTCTCGCCGTCGAGGTAGTGGAGCAGGGCGATGCGGGCGTTGCGGTTGGGGTCGTACTCGATGGCGGCCACCTTGGCGGGCACGCCGTCCTTCTCACGCTTGAAGTCGACAAGGCGGTACCGCTGCTTGTGGCCGCCGCCGCGGTGGCGGGCCGTCTTGCGGCCGTAGTTGTTGCGGCCGCCCGTCTTGCGCTTGGGGGCGAGCAGGGACTTCTCGGGCTCGGCGCGCGTGATCTCGGTGAAGTCAGAGACCGTCTGGAAACGGCGGCCGGCCGAGGTGGGCTTGCGCTTGCGGAGGGGCATTGCTTATCCGCCTTCGAAGAGGTCGATGCGGTCGCCGGCTTGGAGCGTCACGATGGCCCGCTTGGTGCTCGGGCGGGTCCCGAACGTGGGGGAGCGCCGGTTGCGCTTGCGCTTGCCCTTGCGGTTCAGGGTGTTCACGTTGAGCACGCGGACGCCGAAGATCTCCTCGACGGCGTTGCGGATCTCGATGCGGTTGGCGCGGGGGTTGACGATGAACGTGTAGACGCCTGTCTCCATGAGGGCGTAGGACTTCTCGCTCACGACCGGCTCGATGATGACGTCACGCGGGTCGTCCATTACGCCTGCTCCTCGGGGGGCGCGTCTTGAGACGCAGCGGCGGGCGGCTCGGGCTCGGGCTCGGGCGCCGCGGACGGTTCGGGGG
>CADDZP010000579.1 GCA_902812475.1 Actinomycetota bacterium
CTCCTCCTGGTAGTAGCTGGCCTCCTCGGCCAGGTCGGGCACTTCAGGAGCGCGGAGTTCCGTGATATGGAGCGGCATGTCCCGCCCGGCCAAGATCTCATGCACCCAGGGGGTCTCGTCGTAGGCCCTGTCACCGGTGCAGAAATGGAACGCGTGCCTACCGCTGCTCTTGTGAATCGAGTCGATCACACCGACGAGGAGCGACGAATCCAATCCGCCACTCAGACAGACCCCGACCGGGACATCTGACCGGAAACGGAGGCGGACCGCGTCCAGGATCAGCTCGCGCAGTTCGGCAAGCGCTTCGGTCTCGGACTCGTCGTATGCGTGCGCGCGGGCGACGGTGGCAGCAAGGTCGTACCACTTCCGCACTGTCGCGCGACCGTTCTCCCACACAAGCAGATGTCCGGCTGGCAGTCGCGCAATGCCAGAGAAGAACGTCGCGCTGTCGTGGTCGTACAGACCTTTTGCGAGGTAATCAGCCCACGTACTCTCGTCGCTCTCGATCGGCACGCCGGCAGCAGCCAGGCTCTTCACCTCTGAGCCGAAGTACAGCCCGTCCGGTCGGACGCTGTACACGAGTGGCTTGACACCGAAACGATCTCGAGCAAGAACCAGCGACTGTCTCTCCCGGTCCCACAACGCGAGCGCAAACATCCCGTTGAACCGCTCGAGCGCCGAGAATCCCCAGCGCGCGAAGGCCTCGAGGACCACCTCGGTGTCAGTTCCGGTGCGAAAATCTCCGCCCAACTCGCGCCGCAACTCGCGGTAGTTGTACACCTCACCGTTGAAGGCCAACACGAGACGCTGATCGTGCGAGACCATCGGCTGGCGCCCGGCCTCGGTCACGTCCAAGATGGCCAGGCGCCGGGCTCCGATGGACGCGGGCTCCTCGATCCACACGTGACCGTCGTCCGGGCCGCGATGGGTCAACACCGCCGTCATCCACTCGATGCGCCCCGCTGCAGAGCGACCCTCCGTGCTCACGGCACCGGCGATCCCACACATTCCGGGTTCAGTCCTCCACAGCGCGTGCGAGAACGCGAAGTCGGTAGCCCAAGCCGAGATCGAACAGGAGTTGCTCCGTCTCCTGGCGAGCCGGACCTTCAACACGCGACCTGAGCGCCGGCGGAAGGTACGCGGTCTCCGGAGTCCCGAAGGGATCGACCATCTGAAGCCGGTTGAGTACCGAGTCGAGAACCGACACCGTTGTCGACGTATTCAGCACTTCGAAGTTGAGGTCTTGGAGCAGGCGGGCGAGCGTGCGTTCATTGAAGTACGTGAGGTGGTTGCGGTTGAACATGCGAGCATCGGGGCCGAGGATCATCGTGCCCAGGGACCACACGTTTGGCACGCCGACCAGCAGAAGGCCCCCTGGCCGAAGGACGCGGTGCGCCTCAGTGAGCAGCGCCCGCGGGTCCGTCGCGTGCTCGAGGACTTCAATCGCTGTAAGTACGTCGAAGTGGTCGGCGGGAAGTCCTGCATTCTCGAGCGTCGCACTTTGCGGTTGGAGTCCGTAGCGGGATCGGGCCACGTCGCACGCTCGTGCCCCGAGCTCCAGTCCCGATACTTCGTAACCACGGCTGCGAGCAATGTTCAGAAGGCGCCCGATGGAGCAGCCGACATCGAGGAGCCGACCACTCGCCCCGTGCTCTTCCAAGAGGGTGAGCAATCCCGTGAAGTCAGCTGTTTGGAACGTCTCCTCCGCGTCACTCAGCAGGACATCGACCCAAGCGTCGTTCGCCGCCGACTCGAGCTCGTACAACCTCTCGAGCGCCTGAGCATTCAGCCTCGGGTTCATGAAGACCAGCCCGCAATTGAGGCAACGCACGAAGCGGAGGCCCTGCTTGCGGAACAGCTCCTGCTCTTCTCGCTGCCCGCAGACGTAACACGGAATCTCCTCGGCCCAGTCACGCCGGAGCATCCCCGTTTCGTCGAGGACGAGCCGCATCTCCTCCTCGAGCAGCCGGAAGAACAGAGCCCGTCCGCTCAGTTCCTCGTAGCTCACAATCAAGACTGCACCTCCTCGTCGAGCCGCACCCCGCTGGGAGCTCGGACTTCCTTCCAGCGCCTCGCCAGCGCGTCAGCGATCACGAGATCGCGCTCGTCGTCGACATTTGCCAGCCATTCGGTCGGCATCCGGTATGCCAGTGGGGCAGATCCCATCACCGTTTGGTGGGTCACAAGCGTCGACCGCCGCGTCACGTAGATGGCGCCATTCCGGTACCAGACCTCCGGCA
>CADDZP010000580.1 GCA_902812475.1 Actinomycetota bacterium
GGATCGCCTCGAAGCGCCGCGAGAGCTTCGCCGGCGTCGACGAAGCGATCGCCGCGCGCAGCAAGCGCGTCGCGGATCCATCCTTTGAGCGCGTCGTCTGCGTCGACTGACTTGAGCAGGCGTCCACAGACCTCGTAGGTCACGACGACCTCGCCAGCCAACGCCGAAAGGGCAATCAGTGCCAGTTGGTAGACGTCGTCAGAGGGCGTCCAGGCGCCGCCGGTATCAGGCGGTGCGAACACGATGGGCGTCGCACCGTCAAGATGGAGGGGCCCCTCGGTGAGGCCCTGCTTGGCGATACCAAGGTCGCCGAGCACGAGTTGGCCGTCGCGCAGGAAGACGTTGCGGGGCGTGATGTCACCGTGACAGATCCCGCGCCGGTGCAGGAGATATAGCACCTCGAGGATCGCCGCCAGCTGGTGCACCACGGCGGAGGCAGGGACCGGACCCGGGCCCGCCTCGAAGAACTCCCACACAGTCCCGTCGGCCATCCATTCGAAGACCAGCAAGTACTTGGTCAGGCGGGTGGCACCGGCGCCGCTCACCATCTGGAACGCATCCAGAAGTCCAACGACGCGATCGTGGCTCTCGAGGAGGCGCCCGAAATACGCCTCGCCGTGCCAGGACAGAGGGTTCGTCAGCACCTTGACGGCGACTTCGCGAACGGGGTCACGGTGGTCATCCAGCTCGACGCCCCGATAGATCTCGGCGAAGCCCCCTTCCGCGATGCGACCGGAGGTCACCCGGTAGCAGACGCCCGTGACATCGCTGCCGAGAATCGAGCCCTTCTTGAGGAGCGGCACCCTCAGACCTCAGCGGGCTCGAGGAGGTAGCGCTCAAGGACGGGCGTCGGGTCAGCGTGTAGCTGCGCGACGGCCTCGCCGAGCAGATCGACGAGGGCCACGCCTGCTACCGCAAGTGATTTCTTCGCCTCGTGCCACCGGCGCCAGATCGCGCGGTGTCCGAGCGGTGCGCATACCGCGACGACCGCCGAGGCCACGGTCCCCCGGGAGACAAGGGTGCGAGCCAGGGCCACGTTGCGCATCATCTGGTTCGCGCCAAAGCGGTACCAGCAGCCGTCGGGGTCGCCCCCCGCGTCGGGCGCAACAGTGCCGAGCGCCGTGTCGTAGCAGCGTCGGGCGCCGCGGTCGTGGTTGCGGAGCTGGAAGCAGGCGGCCGTGTCGTTCCCAAACGGGCCAGACGTGGCGCAGACATCGAGACGGTCGTTCCTCGGCGACAGCCACGCCGAGCACGGGTTGAAATCCGGTTCGCTCAACTTGACCTCGATCAGGCAGGCGATTTTCGACCCGCTCCTGGTCTCACAGTCGAACCGGACGTCAACCTGGGTGGCGTGGGGCGACGCGTCCGTCCGCTCTCGGAGGTTGTCGGTGGGGTCGGACCACTCAAACCGCGGGGGGTCAGTGGTCTGGGCGTCAAGGCCCAGGAGCGCCGCGAGGCTGCGGCGTGCTACGTCGTCGAGCGGGGCGAAGAGATTGAGCGCAAACGCCTGGGACGACCGCACATGACCGATCATCGGATGGGCGAGACCATCCGTGACCAGGGCCTCGTAGACCTGCAACGCCGCTGGCTCCAAGCCGTCAGTTGCGTTCGGCCAGAACACGCCGCCGCCCAACGTAACGCCGTCCGCGGCGGCTCGATCCGCCAGGTGATGGGCCAGCCGAACGGGCCATCGGGGTGGGGCCTTACGAGGCGCGGGCCTACCCTTCGAACCCGACGGCAGAGTGCGAAGCGGCAGCCGCTCAACCGTCGGCGCGGCCGGGCCGGTCCAGTCGCGGATCGTCGTGAACCGCCACCGGATCTGTCCGTGTAACGCCTCGGCCTGGCTGCTGGTGTAAGACCCGACGACGCCATAGCCGGGCGTCTTCTCGGCAGGGACGTAGTCGATGTCGACGCCCGCGCCGGGGGGAAGCTCGAGCCACTCTGCGAGTTGGTCGACGTTGGCGTTCGCCCAGATCCAGTAGTCGAGTCCCTGTAGGACCAGCCGATCGAATGGCCCGAGCTTCGTTTCGACGACATGGATGCGGCCGTCACGGCCCGAGCCGACCAGGTCGATGAAGCCGTAACCGACGGGCCGGCGCACCGGCACCTCGCGAAGCGGCTTCCCCGCCAGAGCGAGGAGCTTCCATTCCTTGCGCAGCCGCTCCTGCAGAAGGTGCTCGGCGTTCGCGCTGTCGGCGCCAGAGTCCTTCCCCTCACACGCGACCGTGATC
>CADDZP010000581.1 GCA_902812475.1 Actinomycetota bacterium
GTTGGGCCTCGTGCTGCGCACCCTTGGCGCCACCGGTCGCCACGCGCCAGGCCGTCGGCATCAAACGATGTCCGAGTCGGACGGGCCCAGCATGGCGCGGTCCGTCGAGCGGAGCAGCGTCTCGGCGACCGCGTCCCCGTCGGCCCGCACCTCCGACATGCGAGACACCGCGATCGACACGGCGACCAGGAGCTCGGGGATGTCCTCGGCGTTGTCGGCGACCAGCACGGGCATGGTCGGGTTGCCGATGAAGCGGTTGAGCGGCTGGTGGGCGGCGTCGTGGCCGATGGCGACGGCGAGGCGGAGGGCCGCCCGCCCGCCGGGAGTTCCCATGAGCTCGCCCAAACCTGCGTCGAAGTCGTCCGTCGGCATGCCGTCAGTGACGAGCAGGAGCACCGGCCGCAAGGCGCGCCGCTCGAGGCGGTCGGAGCCGAGCACAGTGGCCATCGTCCGCAGCGCCGCGCCCATGTTGGTCACGGCCCCCTCGACGATCTCCAGCGGTCGCCAGCGGACCTGGTCGACGGGCGTGGGCTCGGCGATGTGCCACCGGACGTCGTCGCCGAAGGTCACCACCCGGATGAAGACGCTGGCGTTCTCCTGCTCCCGGTCCCACGCCGCCAGTTGGGGGAGCATCACCGCGATCGCATAGTTCAGCGACTGGATCTTGGGGCCAAGCATGGATCCCGAGCAGTCGGCCGCGACGATGACGTGCAGCGGCCGCTTGGAGATCCCTCCGCCGGGCATGAGCGTCGCCTCGCGTGACGGCTCAGCCACCGGACGGACCCACCAGGAACGACGTGAGGCCTTTGGCCAGGGCGTCGGCCGCCTGTCGCTGCCACGCGGTGGACATGAGGAGGGCGGCGTCGATGTCGTTGTTGAGGTTGCCGCACTCGACGAACACCTTGGGAACCGATGTCAGGTTCACACCGGCCAGGTCGTTCCGCGGTTGGATCCCGTTGACGCCGTCGTAGGTGCTGATCGGCATGCCCGTCGCCAGGAACGCCGCCTTCAGCGCGTCCCCCAGCCGCCGGGAGGACTCGATGACCGAGTCGTTGGGGCCGTCGGCGACCGGCTCCAGAATGGCGAAGCCCCGACCCGAGACCGGCCCGCCGTCGGCATGGATCGACACGGCGGCATCGGTCCGCTCCCGGTTGCCGATTGCCGCCCGCTCGGTGATGCACGGGCCCACGCCAGTGTCGGTCGGACGCGTGAGGACGACGCGCGCCCCCGCACGCTCGAGGTCGATCTTCAGGTACTGGCCCACCTTCCAGTTGAAGGTGTGTTCGGCGTATCCAGAGGCCGTCGCCGCGCCCGTCGTGTCGCAGGCCTCCGGGGCCCGCCCGTTCCAGACCGGCTTGTTGATGACCGCCGAAGCGGACCCGTTGCCGCCGTTGTGTCCCGGGTCGATGACGACGGTCTTGCCGGCGAGAGGCCCAGCAGCGGAGACCGTCGTGGTGGCGCCGGCGGTCGACGACGTCGTACGGCCTGACGACGTCGCGGACGTGCGCGTCGTCGAATGGGAGCACGCACCGCCCATAACGGCGATGAACGTCATCAATACCAGCAGCCTCACTAGAACTGATTCGGGCCGGCGGGGGGCAGGCCGAGCTGCTGGGCCGTCGGATTCCACAGACCGGCGAACTGCTGCTTGGCGCTGGTCGCCTCTTGGTCGGAGTTCGTCGCCGCCGTGTAGTTGCCGTCTTGAGGCGCCGAGCCCTGGCAGAAGCCGCCGGCGACGACATCGCGACCCCACGCTGCATAGTCCTGGTCCGCGGTGGCGGACGCGTCGAGCGCCCGCACCAAGCTCTGACGGACGGCCTCGCCGTTGGGAATGTCCTTGACGTCGAGACCGCTGGCCTGGGTCACCAGACTGTGACGGGTCTGCGCCGCGTTCTGGAGCGTGGCGACGGCGCCGTCGAGGTCCCCACAAGAGCTGATGGCGTTGACGGCGTTGCCCACGCCGGGCCGGGCCCGGCCACTCTGAGCCACGATCGACTGGATGGTCTGGCCCTGCGCCAACTCGTGGTTCGGCGCGGTCGTCGCCGTCGTGGCGCTGGTGCCCGACGGCGCCAGGGTGACGCTCTTGTCGTCCGACTTGTGCGTGGCCAACAGGACCACGATCACGACGACGACAGCGGCGGCGGCGATCATGGCCAGGATGACCGGAAGCTGCCGGTGGCCCGCCGACTGAGCGGGCGCGGGCGGCGCGGGCGGCGCTTGAAACGGCGG
>CADDZP010000582.1 GCA_902812475.1 Actinomycetota bacterium
GCCGAGGAGCATTGCCCTCAAGACAGAAGGCTTCTCGTCGGGAGACACGATGTACCGGCGCAGGGCGAAGGCGTCGGTCCCGGAGCGATTTGGACCTCGCTCTGTCGTGACGCCGTAGGTGTACCCAGCTTCAGCAGCTAGGCGCTTCGTCAATGCGTTGAACGAGTCGGGCGTGCCGAACGGGTACGCGATGCCGACCACGCTCACGCCAAGCCGCGTCTGGAGCTCGAGCCTCGACTGCTCCAACTCGTGGCGTACGGTTGCTACCGGCAGTTCAAGCAGGTTCTCGTGCCGAACTGTGTGTGATCCGATCTCGATACCCACCGCGGCGATGTCTGCCAGTTGCGCCCAAGTCATTGGAAGCGGTGCCGTCCCGTCGTCACCGCCGAGCAGATTTCGGAGTTGGTGCATTTCTCGCTGACGCTCGCCCGGCGCGAGGCCCCTGAGGAACTGGCGTGCATGTGCGGCCCCGAGCCGACGCGCAGTCGAGGACTCGAGTGAGAAAGAGTGTCCTGCGATCGTCGCCTGGCGGGCCGACGCCGTCACGAACAGCTGCTCGACGCTGTCCCACCAAAAGGGCTCTGTCGATCCGACGGACCCCGTCGGCACATAGACCGTTGCGGGGACTGAGGCCTGGCGAAAGGCTGGTAGACCATGAACGAAGACATCGCCGTACGCGTCATCGAAACTGAAGGCCACATACGCGTCACGACCATGCGCCGCCAGCCGGGCGACACCCTCGCGCACACTCACCAGATCGCCGTACCGACAGGCAAGGGCGACGTGCTCGGAAATTGCCGGTCCGACGCGGTGATAGCAGAGGATTGAGAGCCGGGTCACGCGCTCGTCACCGTCTCATCCGGCGGTGCGGCGGACTGCTCTGCGGACGTACTCGCGTTCGGTGCTCGTGAGCGCCCAGCGCCAGAGCGCCCACACGAGTACCAGCAGCATCATCGCGGTGAAGGCCGCGCGACCCGAGAGTGTTGTCAGGGCGACCGCATTGACAAGAGAGGAACAAGCGGCGACGCCTGCGACGGCCGTGATGGCGCGCGCGAGCCCGCGACTGAAGACAGTCCAGACGGGGATGCCTGCGCGTCGCGACGCGAAGTAGAAGAGCCATACGGAATCGAACGTCAACCGGGCGCCGGTGGCGACCGCAGCGCCTATCAGACCGAATGCAGCCGTGAGCACGACGAGGATTCCGGTATAGCACGGAAACAGCACCAGCTGCGCTCTGGCGACGAGTGCCTCGTAGCCCACCGCTTGTAGCAGGGCGTAGGGAACCCACGCAATGGAGTTGAACGTGATTCCTATAGCTATTAGCCGCATAACGACCGTGCCATGTTCCGCGAAGCGTGGCCCGAGCCAGATTCGAAGGAGGTCCGGAGCAGCTATGAACGCGGCAGCAGCGACCGGACCCGTCAAGAGCAGGATGAACTTGACCGAGCGTTGGAATATGTAGCTGATGCGCTCATGGTCACGACGTCCGCCGAGGGCGCTGAACGCAGGAAAAAGCGTGGCGCCGGCGCTCGTCGATATGACGCCCACGCGTTGAACAATGTCGGCGGCGGCGGCGTAATAAGCGACTGACACCACGGCGACGATCGTTCCGATCAGCAACCGGTCGAGGTACAGCAAGATTGGCGCAACGACGGCAGCCAGTGTGACCCATCCCCCAAAAGTGAGCATTCGGCGAAGGATCGGCCACTTGGGGAAGGAAACTCTCCAAATCGACGGATAGAGGCGGGCGCATATGAGGAAATATGCGAGGAGGATCACGACTCGGAGAGCGACGACGCACGCGATGATGGGAGGAAGCGCCCAGTTGAGACTCACGCCGAGGACCGGGATTAGGTACGTCAGCACGCCCGCGGGCGTTCGCAAGCATTGGATCCATCCAAAGTGCTGACCGGCCTCGAGGACTCCCTGAAAGGAGTCCGTCACAATCAGGACGGGGACGAGCGCGGCAAGTAGGGAAAGCACCGTCCGGGCTTCGCCCCGGAGGCTGCTGGAGAGCTTCAGGAAGTGATCGGCGAGCGTCTGCGCCGTAGCGAGCAGCGCTCCTTCCGCGATCAAGCCGAGCGCACCCTGACCAGCGACCGCGGTCCACAGAATCTGCCCGACATCGTCTGCCTCACCGCGCCCGAGAGACTCAGCGACGAACTTGGTGGTGGCACGATCCAGGCCGAAATCGAAGACGACGAAGTAAGCGACGACCGCGAACG
>CADDZP010000583.1 GCA_902812475.1 Actinomycetota bacterium
CCCAGGAGCTCGACGAGGAGACGCTCGCTCAGCGCCGCGGCCGTGAGCGCAAGGGCAGGCCCGTCGGCCGCTACCTCATGACCGTGCACGTGCGCCCCGAGGCGACGCAGATCGCCGTCCTCGAGGGCAGGGCGTTGATCGAGCACTACGTGTCCCGGCCCCAGGACGACGCCACGCAGATCCACGGCAACATCTATCTGGGCCGCGTCCAGAACGTCCTCCCGGGAATGGAGGCGGCGTTCGTCGACATCGGCACGCCGAAGAACGCCGTGCTCTACCGGGGCGACGTGCAGTACGACCCCGAGGACGTGGTCGAGAGCGGCGCCCCCCGCATCGAGCAGATGCTGAAGGCCCGCCAGACGATCCTCTGCCAGGTCACCAAGAATCCCATCGGCACCAAAGGCGCCCGCCTCACCCAAGAGGTGTCGCTGCCCGGCCGGTTCGTCGTCCTCATCCCCAACAGCACGACGTACGGCATCTCCAAGCGCCTGGCCGACGACGAGCGCCGGCGCCTGCGCCGGATCCTCGACGACGTTCGCCCCGAGGGCTCCGGGCTCATCGTGCGCACCGCCGCCGAGGCCGCCACCGCCGACGAGCTGCGCCGCGACGTCGAACGCCTGCTGCGGCAGTGGAAGCAGATCGACGCCCTGGCCAAGCGCTCCAAGGCTCCGGCCCTGCTGTACCGGGAGCCGGACCTGGCCGTGCGCATCATCCGCGAGGAGTTCAACAAGGAGTACCGGGGCGTCGTGATCGACGACCGGTCCCTCTACGACGAGGTGCACGAGTACGTCTCCGCCCTGATCCCCGAGCTCGACGACCGGGTCGAGCTGTACGACGAGGAAGACCTCCCGTTGTTCGAGCGCTACCACGTGCACGAGCAGCTGTACAAGGCGCTGGACCGCAAGGTGTGGCTGCCATCGGGCGGCTCGCTGATCATCGAACGGACCGAGGCGTTGACGGTCATCGACGTCAACACGGGCAAGAACGTGGGGTCGTCGAGCCTGGAGGAGACGGTCTTCCGCAACAACCTGGAGGCCGCCGAGGAGATCGCCCGCCAGCTGCGGCTGCGCGACATCGGCGGCATCATCGTCATCGACTTCATCGACATGGAGATCAAGAAGAACCGCGACGAGGTGCTGCGGGCGTTCAAGGAGGCGCTCGCCCGGGACAAGACCCGCACCCAGGTGTTCGAGATCTCCGAGCTGGGCCTCGTCGAGATGACCCGAAAGCGGGTCTCGGAGGGCCTGGTCGAGTCGTTCTCCACCGAGTGCCCGACGTGCGACGGCCGGGGCTTCGTGCTCGACGAGTCCCTGTTGTAGGACCGTCCGATAACCTGAACGCCTTATGTACGCAGTCATCCGCACGGGCGGCAAGCAGGCGCGCGTGGCGCAGGGCCAGCGGCTCGACGTCGAGCTCCTGGGCAAGGGCGAGGGCGACACGGTCGACTTCACCCCCGTGCTCCTGGTCGACGGCGACAACGTCGTGGCCACCGCCTCCGATCTGGCCAACGCCAAGGTGACCGCCCGGGTCGTAGGCGAGGCCAAGGGCCCCAAGATCCGCGGCTTCACGTACAAGGCCAAGACCAACAACCGCCGCCGCTGGGGCCACCGCCAGCACTACAGCACGATCGAGATCACGGGGATCTCGCAGAGCGAGCATCGAAGCGCAGGGCAGGAGCGCAGCGACCAGAAAACAGAGCGAGCCAGCTCATCGCAGCCGGCTCCGGAGGAGTCGGCAAGATGAGTAAGACCAAGGGCGGCGGCTCGACGAGGAACGGCCGCGACTCGGCGGCCCAGCGCCTCGGCGTCAAGGTCTTCGACGGCGGCCAGGTCCACGCCGGCGCCATCATCGTCCGCCAGCGCGGCACCAAGTTCCACCCCGGCCACAACGTCGGCCGCGGCGACGACGACACCCTCTTCGCCCTGGCCTCGGGCAAGGTCAAGTTCGGCTCCCGCAAGGGCCGCAAACTGGTCGACGTCCTCGATACCTAGCGTTCTGGCGGTCCTGGGTGGCGCTATACGCCGTCCACGACCGCCAGAATGGTGCCGTGGCTTCCGGGTTCGTCGACGAGGCGCAGCTCCACGTGCGCGCCGGGAACGGCGGCGCCGGGGCCGTGTCGTTCCGTCGCGAGGCGCATGTGCCTCGGGGCGGGCCCGACGGGGGCGACGCACTGGTGGCGGTGCCCGAAGGGACGACGGTCAAGGAGAAGGAC
>CADDZP010000584.1 GCA_902812475.1 Actinomycetota bacterium
GTGCGCCAGCGAGACGAAGTTCGACGTCAATTCCGGACGAACGCAAAGAGCGAACGGCCTGGACAAGTGTGTCGACCCCGCGGAGCGGACTCACCCAGCCGACGTAGAAGATCACTGTGCGATTGTTCTGCCGAAGGGGCGCCGGCGGGAGCGCGGCGACGTCGACTGCCTGGTTGAGTGGGCGTAGCCGGCTCCGGTCGACCCCATACTCATCGTGCAGCAAAGCCGGTAGGGCACTGTCGACGGAGGAACCGATTGTGACGATGACATCCGCGCGGCGAGCCATCGGCTTGAAGGCGGCGTCGCGCACCCTCAACACGAGTGCCTTGAGTCGTCGCCGTCGCTCCAAAGCGTTCCGGAGCTCGAGCGCCGGGTCGTCGAGAACGTCGATGACCCACCCACGCCGCTTGCCGTGGAGAACCCAGCCACCGCCCGCAGAGGTGTCCTGGAAGCAGTACACCAGCCGGTAACGCGCGCCCTGAAGCCGCCGCAAGAGCGCCCATACGAGCGCCTCCATCGTGAACGAGGGAAGACGGGCCGCGCCCTCGGGCAGGCGGGCGGTGATCGGCGTCCCGAACACCCGAACGTTTTGCACCGCGTCATTCGGGAACGCGGCGGGATAGGCGGCAAGGACGTCCAGTTGTCCCATAGCGGCCAGCGCTCGAATCCGCTGGTTCACGGCCATGTGGCTGAACGACGCCTTCGACGGGACGATCGCGAGGATTCGGCCTGTCACGCGGCTCTGGGATAGATGACGGTGAGGTGGTGACTCCGCAGCGGGGGCACCGCGTGGAGCAATGGGTACGCCGTCGGAGCGAGGCGACCAAGACGCCGCGCGAGGGGCGGCATGACCGTCGTCGACTGCACCGACACGGACGCACCACCGAAGAGGTCATGCAGTTGGCGGCGTGACACGGCGTGTGTGTTCTTGTTGCGAGGGTTCGGCAGCCGCGTGTCGTAGCAGACGATCACACCCGACGGTCGCACGGTACGCAGCATCTCGCTGGCGATGGCTCGAGCAAGCCCGCGGTCCGAGATGGAGCTGAAAAGTGTGGAGACGAGGACAACGTCGAAGTGCTCGTCGGGAAACGGGAGGTCGTCGGCGCTTCCCACGATCAGCGTTGCATCCGGGAGGAGTTGCTGCGCGGCGGCGATGCGGTCGGGGAGCAGGTCGATGCCGAAGAGGTCAGGCGACCGATCGCGCAATAGTTCTCCAATGCGGTCCAGGTCAACCCCGGTGCCGCAGGCGACGTCGAGGATGCGCGGGCGGTCGGGAATGTCGATCGTCCGTAACCTGTTGGCGATCGTTTGCCATCGATAGGTCGCCATCGCGTCGACGCCGCGATTGGCGAGATCGCGCTTGGCTTGTTCCTTGGCGCTGCCGTCGTAGCCGGCGTACACGCGGCGGATGCGGTCAAGTTCCCGTTCACGACGCGCGGCTGACCCGGGGACGACCGAGAGCAACGCGCGTCGGAAGTCCTCAGTGAATCGCTCGCGGCGCCACTGTTCGGAAACGTAGGACTGCCCGGCGGTGCCCATGCGCTCACGTCGTTCGGGATCATTGGCTAGCTCCTTGATGGCGGCTGCCATGGCGTGACCGTCGCCCGCTGGGACGACCAGCCCGGCGTCCGCCGTCGAGATGAGATCGGCGGTGTCGCCCGGTCCGGTCGCGATCACTGGTGTGCCGGCACCCAGGTAGTCGAACAGTTTGTTGCTCAGTGAGCACACCGACCACGGCACGGGGCGCAGCGGGAGGATACAGATGTCGGCAGCGGCGCAGAACGCCGGGACTTCGCGCTTCGCCGTGGTCGGCAGGAAGACGACGGGCAGCCCCCGGGCTCGTGCGCGCTGTTCGTACGACGCCTTGCGTTCCCCCTCGCCCATGACGGCGAAGACGAGGTCGTCAACGCCCAGCTCCTCGAGGGCGTCGAGCACGATGTCGAGGTCGTACGCCTGTCCGAGGCCGCCGGCGTAGAGAAGAACGACCTTGTCGTCCCAACCCCATGCACGCCGAATGTCGCTCGGAGTGGTTGACGGCTGTTCGGCGAGCGCCTCGTAGCCGTTGGGCACGAGCCAGAGGCGGTCACGAGGCACGCCCCGGGCTGCGAGCATCCGTAAGAGCCCGGGAGTGACGGCGACGACGGCGTCGGCGCTGCGGTGGAGGCGCCGCTCGACCACGCGGGCCGCTGTTATGGCGGGGCGAGGCAAGAG
>CADDZP010000585.1 GCA_902812475.1 Actinomycetota bacterium
CTCGGGCCTGACGGCGTCGACGTCGACCTGCCCGGGCCGTCGGGCTGGCGCGAAGGGGCGTGGGCCACCCAGTACCTGCGCTCTTTCGCCGGGACGATCGCGGGCGGCACGTCGGAGATCCAGCGCAACATCATCGCCGAACGCGCGTTGGGGCTGCCGAGGGCACAGCGATGAGGCGCTACGACGGCGACGTGGCCGTGGTCACCGGTGCCTCATCTGGCCTCGGCCGGCGTCTGGCCGTCGACCTCGCCCGCCGCGGTGCCACCGTCGTCGGCATAGCCCGCCGCCAACAGTTGCTCGACCAGCTGGCCGCCGAGCTGCGGGCCCATTCGCCCGAGAGCAGCACGGTGGCCTGCGACGTCGCCGACGCCGACTCCTACCGCGCCGCGCTGGCCGACGTGGAGTCGTCCCGAGGCAAGCTCGACATCCTCGTCGCCGCTGCTGCCGTCGAGGCGGAGACGCGCGTGCCAGGCGCGGACGTCGACGATTTCCGCAAGACGATGGACGTGAACTTCTTCGGCGTGGTGGCGGGCACGCTCGCCGTCGTGCCGGGCATGCTCGCACGTGGGTCGGGCGTCATCGTCAACTTCTCGTCGGACTCGGCGCGGGCCCCGGCGCCGGGCGGCGCTGCCTACGCCTCCTCGAAGGCAGCGGTGTCCGCGTTCTCGGAGGCTGTGGCCGTCGAGCTGGCCGACCGGGGCGTCCGCGTCCACGTGCTGTATCCCGGGTGGGTGCCCACGCCGATGGGGCTCCAGGCGGTGGAGCGGGGGATGCCGCTGCCGCCGAGGCCCGTGCGCCGCACCGAGGACCAGATCGCCGACCTCGTACTCGAGCGCATGGGGTCGCCTGCCATCGAGTTGAACGCCAGCCGCCTGCCGGTGATGGCCCCGCTCGCCCGCGCCTTCTTCCCCAAGGCGTACCGCAAGTCGGTCACCAAGAACTCCAACAGTTGACCGAACACTCCGTCGCCGGGCGGGTGGTCGTCGTGACGGGCGCCGGACAGGGGATCGGGCGGGGCGTCGCGCTCCACCTCGGGCGCAACGGCGCCTCGGTGGTCGTCGCCGAGTGGAAGGCGCACCGGGCCGAGCGAACTGTGGCGGAGCTGACTGAGCTCGGCGTGCCCGCGGCCGCGTCGGTGTGCGACATCAGCCAGAAGGGCCAGGTCGACGCCATGGTCTCAGAGACGATGGAGCGCTTCGGCCGCGTCGACGCCCTCGTGAACAACGCCCAGACGTTCCGTCCGCAGGCACCGGTGGCGACGGTCGGGGAAGACGACGTCGACGTCTTCTACGCCTCGGGCGTCAAGGGCACGCTGTGGGCCATGCAGGCCGTGTACCCGCACATGCGCGAACAGGGATGGGGACGCATCGTGAACTTCGCGTCCGCCGCCGGCATCGTCGGGATGCCCGGCTACGGGGCCTACAACGCGTCCAAGGAGGCGATCCGGGCGCTGACCCGGACGGCGGCGCGCGAGTGGGGCCGCGACGGCGTCGTCGTCAATTGCGTCTGCCCGGGTGCCGCGTCGAAGCGCGGCCAGGACGCGGCGGCACGCGACGACGAGGCGCACCGCGAGTTCATGCGCGACCATCCCGTCGGCCGCCAGGGCGACCCCGAAGACGACATCGCCCCGGTCGTGCTGTTCCTGTGCTCCGACGCGTCCCGCTACCTCACCGGTCAGACCCTGATGGTCGACGGCGGCGCCTTCCTGTTCGCGTAAGCGTGGGCGTCACGGTGCGGCCTGCGGCCGAGGACGATCTCGACGCAATGGTCGACCTCTATGCCGACGTCGCCGGTGAAGGTCGGTGGATCGGCGCCGAGGCGCCTGTCGACCGCGCCGAGCGAAGGACGGCGTTCGAGTCGAGCCTCCGCCGTCCGGATGTTGCGTTCTTCGTTGCCGAGGACGGTCGCCGGGTCGTCGGTCATCTGCGAATCGAGAGGCACGGCTATGGCGTTGCCGACCTCGGGATGATGGTGGCGGCAGACTCCCGGAGGCGCGGCGTCGGCTCGGCGCTGCTCACCGCTGCCATCGAGTGGGCCCGCGGCGCGGGTGCTCACAAGGTCGCCCTGCAGGCCTGGCGCCACAACGAGGCCGCCCTCGCCCTCTACCGCAAGTTCGGCTTCGAGCAGGAGGGCTACCTGCACCGCCACTACCCCCGCCGCAACGGCGAGCTCTGGGACGCGGTGGTGATGGGCCTGCTGCTCGA
>CADDZP010000586.1 GCA_902812475.1 Actinomycetota bacterium
GGTCACCCGGGTCGGCAGCAACTGGATGAGTCCGAAGATCACGATGACGCCGATGACCACGCGGCCAACAGTGAGCCTCACACGCGCTCCAGCGTCAGGGCGAGGACCGGGCAGGCGGCGACGGCACGTCGAGCGTGCTCGAGCAGGTCGCGCTCGATGGGCGCGCTCTCCACGATCGGGTATCCCCAGTCGTCGAGCGATATGCGTTCGGGGAAGAGCTCGGCGCAGACGCCGTGGGCGTCACAAAGGATCGGATCGACGCGCAGCCGGAAGCTCACCGCCACGTGTCCCGGACGGGGTCAGGCAACGGCAGCACATGGCGCTGATTGTCGCAGGAAGCCCCACGCAGGTGCCGGTCAACTTCATGCTGGAACGTCGCCAGCGAGCTGCGTAGGAATCGAACCGCTCCGTCCGGGAGCCGGCACGCCCCTCGGCCTTCGATTTGGCCGGCCCATCGCACCAGGTCCATAGCGGCGTCGCGCCGCGCTCGACCGCGTGCGATAGCGCCAGCGGTATCGGCGATCGACGCCAGGCCGTGCACGCACGAGCCACATTGGCCGGCTGTCGACGCCGCCATCCAGGAGATCACACGGGCCGCCTCGACCACGCCGCACGCCTTGCGCGGGAAGGCCACGACCACGCCACTGCCCGGCCCGCCTCCGTACGCGGCGAGGCTGCTGCAGCTCATGTGTGCACCGGCTGCTTGCTCGGCGGTGAGCCACGTGCCGAAGTAGCCACCGACGAGGACAGCTGACACCGAGCCCTCAGTGGCCCCAGACCGTTGGAGCACGCGCGCCAGCGACGCGCCGACCGGCACTTCGTAGACGCCCGGATGCGAGACGGCACCGGACACGGTCAGCAGGGTCGAACCCGGCTCGGCGCGGGTTCCCACCGACCGGAACCATGTAGGGCCCCATCGGATGATCTGCGCGACGTGCGCGAGCGTCTCGACGTTATCGACGAGCGTGCGCCTTCCCCCGACACCACGTTCGTACGGTCGCAGCGGTGTGGTCGGCTTGGCCTCACCACCGTTCAGCCATTGGACGAGAGCTGTTTCCTCGCCGGAGACGTAGTGCGTGGGGACGCCGACGAGTCGTACAGGCACCGGCGTGGGCTCAGACGCCAAGCGCTCGGAGAGCGCCCGATGCACCGACTCCAACGCATACTCCGCGTGCCGGTCCACACAAACCACGACCTCCCGCGCCCCGACCGCCGCAGCGGCGATGAGGGCACCGTCGAGCACGAGGTGCGGCGCGCGCGTGAGGAGGAGCTTGTCCTTGCCACTGGCCGGCTCCCCCTCGGCGCCGTTGACGACCACGACCGGTCGTCCCGAGCCTGCGGCAACGGCGTCCATCTTGCGTGCCGTCGGGAATCCGCCGCCTCCCTTGCCGCGCAGACCGGCCCGACAGATGGCGTCGATGACATCGGTGCGCGGCTGCCTCGTGGCTTGTGGGATCTGTCCGGCGCGCCGGCGGTGCTCGGCGAGACTCACCCAGGAGTCGCTGATCTCGCTGAGCAGTCGCGGGAGGCGCTCCGGCGGGGCGGCGCCCTCGATCGTCGCGGTCGCGACGCTCACCGGTAGGGGACTCCCCGGCGCACGGCATCCTCAGGCAGCCCGGTCGGCAGTCGCCAGACGACCGCGACGATGACGACGACCAGTGCGACGCCTTCGACCGGAAGCAGCCAACCATGGGCGCGGTCGCTCCCCGTCCCAAGGCTGTGGGCGACGGCGACTGGCCAGCAGGCGTAGGCCGCCCAGTGCACCAATCGCCACGCGCGATAGCCCAGCCGCACCCGGAGCAGGCTGGTGATTAGGACCGCGGCGAGGAGGTCGAACGCGATCGCGCCGAAGCCGACCCACAGGGGCCGGTATCCAGCGCCGAATGGAACCATGGCATCGATCCACCGCAACGGGACGAAGCCGTCGATGACGGCGGACCCCACGTGCAGGCCGAGAAACACGAGCACGACCAGAGACACATTGCGGTGGAGCCACTCGATGACGAACCGCGGCCAGGTTGTCGACGACCAGCGCACCGACGTCACGATGCCGAGCACGACCGCGACGGTGAGAAGTAGTAGCGTGACCACCCCGCTTCCTCGCGTCACGTACCAGAGCGCCTTCGCGTCCGATGCCGCGATCATCCGCCCGCCGCGGCGTCCGGGGGCCACCCGACGACCCTGCGTACGGCGCCGT
>CADDZP010000587.1 GCA_902812475.1 Actinomycetota bacterium
GGTGCCTGCAGGCCGACCGCGACCGGGCCCGCTTGCGGGCGGCACGCGAGGCGGTGGCCGTCGGCAAGGTGTCAGGCGCCGTGGGGACGTACTCGAACATCGACCCCGCGGTCGAGGCGCAGGTGTGCGCCGGGCTGGGGCTGAAACCGGTCCCTGCCAGCCAGGTCGTGGCCCGCGACCGCCACGCCGAGTACCTCTGGGCGTGCGCCTCGGTCGGAGCGTCGATCGAGCAGTTCGCCACCGAGATCCGCCACCTGGCCCGCACCGAGGTGGGCGAGGTCGAGGAGCCGTTCAAGGCCGGCCAGAAGGGCAGCTCGGCGATGCCCCACAAGCGCAATCCGATCGTGGCTGAGCGCCTCAGCGGCCTGGCCCGGGTGCTGCGGGGGAACCTCGGTGCCGGACTCGAGGATGTCGCCCTCTGGCACGAGCGCGACATCTCCCACTCGTCGGTGGAGCGGGTGATCCTGCCCGACTCCTCACTGCTGGCGTACTACCTGTTGGTGAAGACGCGCGGCATCGTCGAGCGCATGCAGGTCCATCCCGAGCGCATGCTCGAGAACATCGAGCGCTCCTACGGGCTGGTGTTCAGCCAGCCCGTGCTGCTCGCCCTGATCGACAGCGGCCTGGCACGGGACGACGCCTATCGCATCGTGCAGCGGGCGGCCCGCACGGCGTGGGAGCAGCGCCGTCCGCTGCGCCAGGTCCTCGAGGAGGAGCAACTGTCCGTCCCGGCGGCGGCGCTGGACGAGGCGTTCAGCCTCGACCACGCCCTGCGCAACGTCGGCCTCGTCTTCGAGGCCCTGGAGGAGGTCGAAACGTAGATGGCGAGCAAGCCGCTGTACTCAGGGAAGGTCCGCGACGTCTACGACGCCGGCGACGACAAGCTGCTGTTCGTGGCGTCCGACCGGATCTCGGTCTTCGACGTCGTGCTTCCCGAACCGATCCCCGACAAGGGACGGGTGCTGACAGCGATCAGCGCCTTCTGGTTCGACCAAACCAAGGATCTGATCCCCAACCACATGGTCTCCGTCGACGAGAGCGACTTCCCCGACATCGGCGTCGCCGACCTGGCCGGGCGCAGCATGGTCGTGCGCCGGGCCCAGATGCTGAAGATCGAGTGCATCGTGCGTGGCTACCTGTCGGGGTCGGCGTGGAAGGAGTACAAGGCGTCCGGCACCATGCACGGCGTGCCGCTGCCCAAGGGCTTGCAGGAGTCCGACAAGCTCCCCGAGCCGGTGTTCACGCCGTCGACCAAGGCCGACACGGGCCATGACGAGAACATCAGCGTCGACGAGGCCGCCGACATCGTGGGAGGCGACGTCGTCAAGAAGGCGGCCGAGGTGAGCATCGCCCTCTACCAGCGCGGCGCTGAGCTGGCGGCCGACAGGGGCATCATCATCGCCGACACCAAGTTCGAGCTCGGCTGGATCGACGGCCAGCTGGCCCTGTGCGACGAGGTCCTCACTCCCGACTCGTCGCGCTTCTGGGACGCGGCCACGTACAAGCTGGGGGGCACGCCGCCGTCCTTCGACAAGCAGCCGGTGCGTGACTGGGCCGAGGCGACGGGATGGGACAAGCAGCCGCCGGCGCCGTCGCTGCCGGCCGAGGTCATCGACGCTTCACGCACGCGCTACGTCGAGGCCTACGAACGGCTCACCGGCCGCTCGTTCGCGGATTGGCCTGGGGCGAGCAGGTGACGATGGCCCAGTTCCCCGTGCTCGTCGAGGTCTCGCTGCGGCCCGGCATCGCCGACCCGCAGGGCGCGACCATCGAACGGGCCCTGCCCGCCCTCGGATTCGACGGCGTCGACGGTGTGCGGGTCGGCAAGGCCATCCGCTTCACGGTCGAGGCGCCCGACGCCGAATCGGCGCGCGCCCAGGTCGACGACCTCTGCCACAAATTCCTCACCAACCCGGTGATCGAGGACGCCAAGGTGACGATCGGCCCATGAGCAAGGTCGGCGTCGTCGTCTTCCCCGGCTCGAACTGCGAGCACGACGTGGTCGAGGCGGTGGAGCGCGCCGGGGGGAAAGGCGAGCTCCTGTGGCACGGCGACGCGTCGCTCGGTGACGTCGATGCCGTCGTGCTGCCCGGCGGGTTCGCCCACGGCGACTACCTCAGGCCCGGCGCCATCGCCCGCTTCAGCCCGGTGATGGCGGCGGTGGCCGACTTCGCTCGCGACGGCGGTCCCGTT
>CADDZP010000588.1 GCA_902812475.1 Actinomycetota bacterium
CATCTGGTCCTCGTCGACACGTTCCCTCGCTTCGTCGAAGGCGACGACTATTCGTTCGGCGCGTCGACGCGCGACCGGAGCAGACGCATCGACGAGGTGCGCGACGGGTGGGGGCGTGGCGTCATGCTTCGACAATTTGCTCCGTCGCTCGCCCGTGACGCGGACCTCCTCGATAGTTGGTCGCGCTATGAGCGTCAAGCGGCGAGTCCCGGGTCCGCCGTCGCGATGATTGAGATGCTCTACGAGACTGACGTCAGATCCGCGCTGCCCAGCATCTCAGTACCGACCTTGGTGATCGCGCGTCGCGACGCGACAAGGATTCCGCCGGCGCACAGTCGGTACGTCGCCGACCAGATACCGGGCGCTAGATACAAGGAATTGCCGGGCGCTGAGACGCTGATGTGGGCCGGTGACGCCTCTGCGACCATCGCCGAGATTCAGGAGTTCGTCACCGGTGAGAGGCCGTTACCCGACGAAAGCCGAGTCCTCGCCACGGTCATGTTCACGGACATCGTCCGTTCCACGGAGCGCGCCGCTGCCGTGGGCGACAGCGCGTGGCGTGAGCTGCTCGAGGCGCACCACCGCGTCGTTCGCAACGAACTCCGGCGGTTTCGGGGACGCGAGGTAGATACCGCTGGCGACGGCTTCCTGGCGACGTTCGACGGACCCGGGCGCGCAGTGCATTGTGCGACTTCGATAGTCGCTGCGGTGCGTCAAGTCGGACTCGAGGTCCGTGTAGGAATTCACACCGGCGAGCTCGAGCGAATCGGCGACGACATCCGCGGAATCGCTGTGCACGTTGGTGCCCGTATCGGAGCGAAGGCGCGTGCAGGTGAAGTGCTCGTGTCTGCAACGGTCAAGGCTCTCGTTGCCGGGTCAGGCATCGCTTTCGAAGACCGCGGCGATCATGATCTGAAGGGCATCGACGAGCCTTGGAGGCTTTACGCAGTGTTGCAGGTATAGGCAGCCCATTGACGAAGTGGCGACGGGTGTGAACGGCGTCCGAATAGCTCCGTGCCGGATATCGTGCGCGCGCTCGCACCGCGGCCAGGTCCGGATTGCTGAATCCGACCGGCGGTAGGGGCGAGGTCGACGACGAGATTCGGTCGGGCTTATAGGGCGCTTCGCTCCGGATCCCGAGCGGTCTCGCACCGCGCGAACAGCGCGAGCACGGCACATTCGACTGCCGCGTCAGCGGGAGCAATATCACCTGGCGACCATCCGCTCGAACGCCGCGACATCACCGTGGTATGGCTCGCTCGGCCTCGGCCAGTGGACGACCAGGTCGTCGATGCCAGCAGCGGCGTACTGCCCAAGCGCGTCCCGAAAGGACGCTGATGACCCAAGCCCACTCTCCAGTAGCGGTCCGGTGAGCGCCAAGCGTCGGAGCGTTTGAGGATCACGATCGACTGCCCGGCACGCATCCTCCAGCCTGCTGATTTGATCGCGAACAGCCGCGACGGACGCCTCGATGCCTGCCTGCGCGCTCAGAGCGCCCTCGCCCGTCGTGACCCAGATGTCGGCGAAGGTGGCGGCCAACTCCATCCCGCGGGGTCCCGTCGCCGCGATCGCGAGCGGGACACGCGGTTGCTGGACGCTGCTGGGGTACCGCGTGGCGCCATCGGCTGAGAAGAACCGACCTGAGTAGGAAGTCTCCGGCTGTCGGAGGAGAAGGTCGGTCAACTCAACGAACTCGACGAACCGGCGATGCCGCTCGCCCGGCGACAGCGGAGGGTGGCCGAGCATCGTCGCGTCCCAGCCGTAACCGCCTGCCCCGATTCCGAGGATGAAGCGACCGCCGGAGATGTCGTCGAGGGTGACGACTTCTTTGGCGAGCGGTACTGGATGTCGGAAACTCGGGGAGAAGACGAGCGCCCCCAAGCCGATGCGCTCGGTCGCGAGGGCAGCAGCGGCCAGCGTTGGGACTGCTCCGAACCAGTTGCTCTCGCGGAGTGATCGCCAGGCCAAGTGGTCATAAGTCCAGGCATGATCAAACCCAAGCTCCTCGGCGCGTCTCCAACGCTGCCGCGCCTCGCCCCAACGGTCCTCAGGAAGGATGACCACGCCCAGGCGCACGACGACGCATAATGCCAGTTCTGGAGGACCCGTTCACCCCACTCGGTAATGCTGGCTACACCGCTCTCGCGCTACGAACTGGACGATCCGCTATCCCTCCGAGCCGGCAG
>CADDZP010000589.1 GCA_902812475.1 Actinomycetota bacterium
CTTCTGGGCGGGCGTGCCCTCAGCGCCGAGGGCGCGGCCCCGTCCACGCCGATGACGACCGTCGGGCAGCCACGGGACGCAGGCCAGTCACGTGACCCAGGGCCTGCCCCCTGCCCGGCGGTCGCCACGGCGGTGCACGCCGACGTCGACGGTGACGGTTGCGACGAGGATGTGACGTACGCAGACGGCGTCCTGACGGCGGCCAACGTACGCATGGCCGTCGGCGAGCCAACCGACGAGGTGGCATTGGGCCGGTGGACGTGCTCGACGGTCACCGCGGCAGTTCTGCGCCCGGCCACAGGCGAGGTGTTCCGCTTCGACGGCTGGGCCTCGGCCGGGCACAACATCTCCGCCGTTTACGTCGGCCGGGTGACCGCCGCCGTCTCGATCGCCGCACGCTCGCGCCCGGGGACGGCGTGCGACGACATCGCCGTCAGCCGGGAAAGCGGTCCGCCCGTGTTGCTGCCGGAGCGGCCCGTGGCAGGATGAGCCGGTGGCTCAACCTCCCGCGATGCAGATCGACACCGACAAGATCTATCAGGTCACGATCGAGACCGATCGAGGACCGATCGTCATGGAGCTCGGTCCCCGGATGGCGCCGAACACCGTCAACAACTTCGTGTCGCTGGCGCGCGACGGCTACTACGACGGGCTCACGTTCCATCGCGTCGTGCCCGAATTCGTCATTCAGGGCGGCGACCCCGACGGCACGGGCCGGGGCGGACCGGGTTACCGCTTCGCCGACGAGCCGGTGAAGGGCGAGTACACCGTGGGCGCGGTGGCCATGGCCAATGCCGGACCCGACACCAACGGCTCGCAGTTCTTCATCTGCATCGACGACTGCCGGCGCAAGCTCCAGCCCTTGTACAACCTGTTCGGCTACGTCATCGATGGCATCGACGTCGCCCAGTCCATCGAGGTCGGCGACGTGATGCGCTCGGTCAGCGTCACCGAGCGCGCCATCGATTGAACGTCGCGAAGGACCACCACGCGCGTCTGGGCGACGCAAGCCTTCCAATGCCGGCGGCCGCTCACGGCGCCGCAGGCGCCCGTCCCCGGATGGCGATCGAAAGGACAGCGCGGAGGGCGAGCGGCTTTGCCGGGAGCCCGGAGCACGACAAAGCTCGCCGAGCAAGCTTCGCTTGCGAGCGCGAACCGTGAAGATCATTTCGCTTCTTCCTTCGGCAACCGAGATCGCCTTCGCTCTCGGCCTCGGTGACGAGGTCGAGGCCGTCACAGACGGCTGTGACCATCCGCCCGCGGCGCGCTCCAAGCCCGTGGTGTCGCGAAGCCGCCTCGACCTCGCCGACGGCGCGTCGGCGTCAGCCGTCGACGGCGCCGTGCGCGAAGCCCTCAGGGACGGCGAGCCGCTCTACGCCCTCGACGCCGAGCTGATCGCCCGCATCCAGCCCGACATCATCCTCACCCAGGATCTGTGCCGGGTGTGTGCCGTGCCCAGTGGCGACGTCGAGGACGCGCTCGACGTCCTCGGGTGCCGGGCCGACGTCGTGTCCCTCGACCCCCACACCGTCGACGACGTCCTCGGTGACGTGGTCCGCGTGGGCGAGCACACCGGCCGCGCCGACGAGGCGCGCCGGCTGGTCGCCGACCTCCGGGCCCGGATCGAGCGGGTCGAAGCGCGAGCGCACGGGCTCGGCGGAGTGCGCACGTTCCCGCTCGAGTGGCTCGATCCACCGTTCAGCGGCGGTCACTGGGTTCCCGACCTCATCGTGGGGGCAGGCGGCGAGCCCGTGCTGTGCGCGCCGGGTGAGCGCTCGGTGCCGTTGCGCTGGGCCGACGTAGAGGCGGCGGCACCGGACGTCGTCGTCTTCATGCCGTGCGGGTACGACCTCGACGAGGCGATGGGGGAGGCGAAGGGCCTCGGCGACGTCCCCGCCCTTCGGTCGACGCCGGCATGGCGCAATGGGCGCGTGTTCGTCGTGGACGCCACGTCGTACTTCTCCCGCCCGGGGCCCCGCATCGTCGACGGCCTCGAGCTGCTGGCGTGGGTCATCCATCCCGACGTCTTCGATCAGCCCCCGGCCGGTCGCGTCGCCTCCGTGCTCGCGCGTGCCTGAGTTCCCCGGGGGCCGAAGAGTCGGACTCGTGCTCGGCGCCGGCGGGCCGGTCGGCCACGCCTTCCACGTCGGCGTCCCAGCCGGCCTCGAC
>CADDZP010000590.1 GCA_902812475.1 Actinomycetota bacterium
GCAACGCCATGGGCAAGATCCTCAAACAGGGGCTCCGCCAGCGACTGGTCACGCCATGACCGCGCCGCTCGCCGGACGCGTCGCCCTCGTCACCGGCGCCGCCGGTGACGGGATCGGGCAGGCCGCGGACCGGCGCCTGGCCGGCCTGGGGGCGTCCGTCGCCCTCAACGACATCCACGAGCGTCGCTGCAAGGCGGTGGCCGCCGACATCGGTGCCGGCAGCGAGGCCCCCGTCGGACCGTACGTGTTCGACATCGCCGACCGGGCCGCCGTCGACGACGCCCTGTCCGCGGCGACGGCCGAGCTCGGTCCCATCGACATCCTCGTCAACAACGCCGCCATCAACGTCCAGGGCAGCATCTTCGACTACGACCCCGACGACTTCCAGCGCGTCATCGCCGTCGACCTCACCGCCTGCTGGTACCTGATGCGCGCCGTCGTCCCGGGCATGCGTGACCGCGGCTGGGGCAACATCGTCAACGTCACGTCGGTGGCCGCCTACATCGGCGGCCGCGGCCACGAGGGCCCCTACGGGGCGGCCAAGGCCGCCTTGCACGACCTCACCCGCTCCGTGGCCATCGAGGGCGGACCGCACGGCATCCGGTGCAACGCCGTCGCCCCCGGCATCGTGCACTCCAAGTTCGTCGACAAGTACCGGGAGCGGTTCGAGCCCGAGATCGAGAACACGCCGCTGCGGCGCCACGCCGACCCCGTCGACGTGGCCAACGTCATCGCCTTCCTGGTCTCCGAGGACGCCCGCCACATCACCGGTGAGGTCGTGACCGTCAGCGGCGGCTGGTACCTCCGGCCCTAGCCCTTTCTCTTGTCGACCTCGGCCTGCAGGTCGGCGACGGTGGCCGGGCCCGACGAGCGCTTGCCCACGCTGCGGGGCGACACGTCGACGTCGGCCGCCTTGGCGCGCAGGGCGCCGACCGTGCAGTCGGCGCGGTCGAGGTGGGCGAACGGGTCGTACTGGAAGTGGCGCATGGCGTTGCGGTGCGTGAGCTTGTCGACCTCGTCGTCGGGCACGCCGTCGAGGGACTTGGCCAGCGCCTCGGGGGCGTGGGGCCACGTCGAGTCCGAGTGCGGATAGTCGCACTCCCAGCAGATGGTGTCGATGCCGACGAGATCGCGGATGCGAACGCCGACGGCGTCGTCGATGAAGCAGGTGACGACGTGGTCGCGGAAGACCTGGCTGGGCAGACGGTCGCCGAAGTCCTGGCCCGTCCAGGCGCGGTGGTGCTCGTACACGTAGTCCACGCGCTCGAGGAAGTAGGGGATCCACCCGATGCCGCCCTCGGACAGGGCGAACTTGATCGAGGGGAACTTGCGGAGGACGGGCGAGAACAAGAGGTCGGCCGCCGCCTGCACGCTGTTCACCGGCGTCAGGGCGATCATGACGTCGATCGGCGCGTGCACCGACGTGACGACCAGCTGGGACGACGAGCCGATGTGCAGGCAGATGACGGTGCTCTCGTCGGCGCAGGCGGCGAAGAACGGGTCCCAGTGGTCCTCGTGGAAGCTCGGCAGGCCGAGCTTCTCGGGGTTCTCGGAGAACGTGACCGCGTGGCAGCCCTTGGCCGCCACCCGCCGCACCTCCTCTGCCATGAGCGCCGGATCCCACATCGGCGGCACCGCCAGGGGAATGAAGCGACCGGGATGGGCCCCGCACCACTCGTCGATGTGCCAGTCGTTGTAGATGCGCAGCAGCGTGAGGCCCAGGTCGTGATCGGCGTCGCGGCCGTAGAACTGGCCGGTGAAGCCCGAGAACGACGGGAAGCACATGGAGCCGAGCACGCCGTTGGCGTCCATGTCGCGCACTCGGGCGTCGACGTCGTAGCAGCCGGGCCGCATCTCCTCGAATGCCGTCGGGTCGATCCCGTACTCCTCGGGCGACCGGCCGGCGACGGCGTTGAGCCCGATGTTCGCCATCTCCTTGCCGAGGAACGTCCAGACTTCGGTGCCGTCGTCCTTGCGGATGACGCGGGGGGCGACGTCGGCATAGCGGGAGGGGATGCGCTCGGTGAAGAGGTCGGCCGGCTCCACCAGGTGGTCGTCCACGCTCACCAGGATCATGTCGTCGACCCGCATCGCCGCCCCCTCTTCTAACAGTTGGGTCCGCTAGTGTACCGGTCGATGGCGACGAGCGCCGAGCCCGCCTTC
>CADDZP010000591.1 GCA_902812475.1 Actinomycetota bacterium
CTACAGGGCAACCCCAAGAACGACGCGTCGGGCCTGAACTACGACAACCAGGGCATGAAGGCAACGTCGGACGGCAGCCACAGCGGCGGCGCGCCCGGAGGGACCGTCGTCGAGAACGACTGGGTCGGCGCTACCTACTGGAGCACCTCCCCGATCGACCTGACCGTCAATCCGCCCACGTTCACGCTGACGAACACGACGACGGGCTCGACGGTCGCCTCGAATAGGTGGAACAACGCTGCCACGACGGGTGGGCCGATCTACATCAAGCCGATGACATCGATCGCCAACCAGGGTGGCACCGTGCCTTCCGGCACGTACGCCTACGACATCGCTTGGAAGGTGCCCGGGGCCAACGCCAACAACAACGCCTACACGGTGTCGATGGTCGTGTACGACTCCAACAGTTCGGCGTATCCGCCGAACGGCAAATGTGGCAAGGCGCAATGGAGCTTCGTGAAGGGGACGCCGCCGTCGTCCGGTGGGACGACGAGCTGCGGCGAGAACTCCTTCATCGGCACCATCAGCCCACCGCCGGGATCATCGGTGACGCCCAACAAGCCGATCATCGTCTCGTACCAGGACGAGTCGCCGATCTACAACCCGAGCAGCGCGACTGACCCGCACAGGATCCAGTTCACCCTCGATGGGACGCCGATCCCACAGGCGCCCCTCACGACGGCGTCAGTCCAGGGGCCGAACACGGATCCCGCCTACAACACCAGAACGGACTACTACCAGCTCCACAGTCCGTCGACGTCGCCGACGAGCGAGAAGTACTCGACAGACATCAAGTTCATCGTGCCGAGCAACCTGAGCAACGGCCAGCACACGTTCTCTCTGACGGCCTACGACAGTGACAACAACAAGCCGGGCGGCGACTGCGGTGTTGCCACATGGACGCTCAACCTCTCGGGCGGCGCGTCCGATGTCGAGCTTGTCCAATAAGGAACTGGGAAAGAGCCAATGTTCAAGTTGCGAAGGAAGCTGCGCCGCGAGGAGGGCGCCTCGCTGGTCGAGTTCGCGCTCATCTGCCCGATCCTCTTCCTCATCCTGTTCGGGCTGATCGACTTCGGGTTCATCTACAACGACTTCCTCTCGGTCCGCCAAGGCGTCCGTGACGGCGCCCGCCAGGGGAGCGTCGCCAACTTCGGCGCCGCGACCAGTTGCAGCGGGTTCAACTCGGCGGTCACATCAGCGTCCGTTGAGGCCAGCGAGCTGATCTGCTCGACGCGCAACCGCATCGGGCTCGACACCAGCAGGATGCGCGTTGGGGTCTGCCTTGCCGCGACAAGCAACACCCAGACGTTCGCCGACGCCGGCCACAAGTGCTCGGCAGACACGCCCACCGGACAGAACCGAACTGACTACGCCGACGGCAACACCGTCGTCGTATGCGCCATGTATCCCTCATACTCCCGAAGCGGGTTCCTCAACCCGTTCTTGAGCGGCGGGGTCGTCACCACGCGTGTCGCCATCCGCATCGAGCAGACCAGCTACGAGCTGGCCGGCTTCTCGGCGGCGCGCAACCAGGACGACTTCACCAGCGGGTTCGAAGACATCGCCGGCACCAGCACGTTCCCCTCGGGCAAGAGCTGGAACTTCTGCACGCCGTAAGACGACTGGGCCGTTCGGCCCATCTTGGCGGACTCGACTCATGTCGGTTCGTCCGGTAGCCGAAACAACTAACAGCTTCGGAGGTTCGGCGGGAACGCTGCCTCCCTGGACAGTGAGGTCAGAGTGGGTAATCGACGCACAATCATCCTGGTCGTCGCCGTGGTGGTGGCGATCGTGGCCGCCGGTGCCATCTATGGGTACTTGAACTCCGTTCAGGACCGGGCCTATGCCGACGCCAAGCTCGTCCGCGTGTACCGCGTCGACAAGGACATCAAGAAGGGCATGCCCGGCGAGCAGGCCATCGACCAGGATTTCGTGAAGTCCAGCGACATCCCGCAGAAGTACCGCCCCACGACGGCGCTGACCGACATCAGCGTGATCAAGGGCAAGGTCGCCCTCAACGATCTGTCCTCCGGCCAGGTCGTCGTCGACGGGATGTTCGTCGAGCCCCGGGCCGCCACCGTGTCCTTCGCCCAGCGCATCCCCGCCGGCCAGGTCGCCATCAGCGTCCAGGTCGACCAGGTGCACGGC
>CADDZP010000592.1 GCA_902812475.1 Actinomycetota bacterium
CCGCTGGGTTGACAGCGAGACGAAGATCAAAGAGAAAGCGATACTTTTCGCCAAGATCCCGGCATGCCGGAGTCGACGCTGCGTCTGGAGTGGGTCGCGACCCCTGGCGGAGAGCTTCAGACCGCTGAGGCCAACTCAAGCGACGAGCTTGCCGATCAGCTAGAGAGCCTGTCGACCGAAGCTTTGGCGAACCCGCCATTCATGGTCGACCTCATCTCGGAGGATGGTTCCAGCCTTTCCATCGGTCTCGGGCGGGGTATCAGTGTGGCGGCGTTCAGCTCAGCGGAAGGGAACCCGCCGTATTACGTGAGCCTCGGCTCGTTCACTGACATGCCGGAGACAATCGTCTATTACGGCGGAGGACAGTGGACCGAGTTTCCGGGTGTGAGCGCAGTCCCGCTAGACGACGCGCTCGACGCAACCCGGCGCTTTCAGGCGACCGGAAGGCTTCCGGACAACCTGAAATGGCGCGAAACCTGAAAAGTCCCGCTTTGGACGAGAAGCGGCACTGACCTACGACGACGCGGTCCCGACCACGGCAACTCCTGTTTACCGTGACCGGGACCGGCCGATCGCTTCACTTCTGTAGCTGGGACTGCGTGCTGAAGCACGCAGTCGAGAAGCCACCCGTCGAAGCTATCCCGCTCGACGCCACCTAGCGCTCGCCGTCATGTCGTAGAGCGGCGCAGGCGCTGCGTTCGCGGAGATCATGTAAACCGCCGCCTCCGCGTTCTCCTTGCGCGTGTAGCTCTCGGTCGACCAGATCACCTGGCGTCCCTGGATGTAACGAGCGTGAAAGCCCTGGTCGTCGTCCTCCACGATTTCAAATCGGGGATCGTCCATCGGCGCACCTCCTGGTGCTTTGTCGTTCGGTCCTTCTCTGCGCGGCCTTGCCGGGTCACGACTGGAAGGGTCGAAAAAACGGTAGATCGAGAGTCGGACGGCTCCGAAGCGTTCTTAGGCGCCAATTTCGGCGTCCGAGCTAGTCGGCTAGGGTGCCCACGTCGTTCGGTTCCGGGGCCGCTTCTCGCCTTGCCAAGCACCTTTGAGAGGCGGCCCCCGCGCTTTCAGCACGCCTACACGACCTTGAGTCGTTCCGCTTAGGACGCAACGCGGCACTTCCCCAGGGCAACATGAGCGCACGCACTCTGGGGCGAGCGAGGATGTGCCGATAGAGGATCGTCGTGTTTCTTCCGGCTAGTACACCCTGGTGGCTTCGGGCCGTGTCGGTAACGCTGCTCGTCGTCGTTGTTGTCGACGTGACGATCGGGCATGCGAGGCTCTTATGGCTGGTCGCGCTTCTGGGCGCCGTCGAGATCGCGGGCCTTGTCTACTGGCGCAAGGGCCTGGAGAACCGCGGCCAGTAAAGATTGCGCTTTGGACGAGAAGCGTCCTTCGCGCCCATCGTTGTACCCGCGCACTAGGCGGGCTGTGTGATGCCTTGAGCCGCCGCGTCGGGCTGACCATCTGCCGGCAGATCGCGCACCACATACGTGTGGGCCCACCGATCGCCGAGCCGCTGGCGTTGCGGTGACGACCACATCGCAAACAGCGCGATCACATAGAAGTACTCGAGCAGCAAGGGAAGCGTGCGGCGCACCAGGGCGCCGGTCGACGGTACTCCGCCGGACTCATCGATCACGCGAATCCCGACGAGCTTCTTTCCCGGGCTCTGTCCGGTCCGCCGCTGGGTCAAGACGTAGTAAGCGACCTGGCCTGGAAACGCGAGGATTAGCGCTACAACGAGCAAGACATTCGAGATCAAAGCCGCGGCGACGAGCAAGGCCGCGATCAGCAAGGTGTAGAGCAAGCCATCGGCAAAGTGCGCGACAGCGCGCTGGAACATCACATGCGTCGCCTCCGGCCGGACCTCGGACACGGCCCTGAGCTTTTCATCCCAGCCCGGGCGACGCGCCAGTTCCCGAGGGCGCATGTCAGGGCCGCTTTGGACGAAGAGCAGACGGTCTACGTCAACACCCGAAGCGCCGAAGTCGCAGAAACCACCGGCGCGCGTCGGGCGTGGACGGCGTCGATGACCTCCGCGCTGTCGATTCCCTGAAGATAGATCGAGGTCACGCCGAGGTTGGCGTGGCCGAGCTGGCGCTAGCGGCATCCCCTCACGTGCCATCTCCACAGCAT
>CADDZP010000593.1 GCA_902812475.1 Actinomycetota bacterium
ACGGGAGGCGGCCGTTGTCGCCTGGGCCACCGGGCAGGCGCAGCGGACGGGGCTGGAGCTGACCCACGCCCGCAAGGCCGTCGAGCTCCGGCCGCCGTTGCGACGAGACAAGGGCACCGCGCTCGCCGAGGCAGCGGCCGGGCTGGGCGCTGTGTGCTTCCTCGGCGACGACCGGGGCGACGTCGCCGCCTTCGATGCCCTCGACCGGCTCGCCGGCGACGGCGTGCACGTGACCCGGATCGCGGTCCGCAGCCCGGAGATGCCCGACGAATTGCGGCAGCGAGCGGACGTCGTCGTCGACGGGCCGCCCGGTGCGCTCGACCTCCTTCGAGCCTTGTTGACGTAAGGCTGTCACACGCGGCAAACAAGGGGCGACGGATTCGGCGGCGCCCGTCGGGTGTGCCCTTGACTGAACCCCTGCACCCGAACGGTCGCTGCAAGCGGACAATTCGCCGGACACGCAACAGCCGTCAGGGTGCATGAGGATGGCTTCACGAACTTTCAACCCCCGAATTGGGTGTCGAGTACCGGACATTCCAAACGTGAGTCGCCTCCTTCAGAGCCGCTGACGCGCCTGTGGCTGCGTCAGCGAGCGTTGCGGGCGACGGCGAGCTGGTCGTCGAGCCAGTCGCGGGGCGCTCTGGCCGCAGCCAGCTTGCGCAGGGCAGCGGCGTGGGCGGCGCGGTCGTCGTCGTCCATCGACAGGGCGGCCGCCATGACATCGGAGGTCCCGGCAACATCGAAGGGATTGACCACGAGGGCGACGCCGCCCAGCTCCTCCCACGCGCCGGCCTCACGACTGAGACCGACCACGCCGTGGCGCTGGTTGAGGATCGGCCCCTCCTTGGCGACGAGGTTGAGGCCGTCGCGTATGGGATTCACGAGGAGCAGGTCGTAGCGGCACAGGGCAGCGACCGAACGCGGGAAGTTGTCGGACGTGTCGAGCAGGATCGGCGTCCAGCCGGGCACGGCCCAGTCGCCGTTGATGCGCGCCGCCAGCGTCTCGACCTCCTGCCGGTAGGCGAGGTACTCGGGCAGCCCTTCGCGCGACGGATACACGAGCGCGACGAAGATGACGCGCTCGTGCCACTCGCGATGGCTGCGCAGCAGGTCGTCGTAGGCGAGGAAGCCCCGCAGCAGGTTCTTGGAGAGCTCGATGCGGTCGACGCGCAGGATCATGTGCCGGCCGGCGATGGCCTCGTCGAGCTTTGCTCCCTCGGCGACACACTCCGCCGACTGGGCGACGGTGGCGATGTCGTCGTGGTCGGGGGCGAGCGCCGAGACGAACGTCGAGGGCTCCCAACCCCACAGCTCCCGGCAGCACGCTTCGAAGTTGCGGGCCCAGCGTCGGGCGTGGAACCCGCACGACGTGTGGCTGGCCATCCCGGCCAGCAGCTCGCCGGCGACGTCGTCGGGGAGGATGCGGATGGCGTCGGGGTCGCAGAACGGGATGTGGTTGAAGTGCACCGCCCGCAGGTCGGGCCGCTCCTGGGCCAGCCACGTGCCCACCAGCGCGAGGTGGTAGTCCTGCACGAGCACGATGGCGCCCTCGGGTGCCTCGTCGATGATGGCCCGGGCGAACGCATGGTTGACCGCCCGGTAGGCGTCCCACGCCTCCCGCCACCGGCGGTCGAAGCGGGGCCGGCGGGCGAGCTCCCAGAGCCCGTGGTGCAGGAACCACAGCGTTCCGTTGGAGATGACCTCGTACGCCATGCGGTAGGCGTCGGGGTCGACGGCCAGGGAGCGGAACCGGAAACCATCGGCGTCGACGGTGCCCGCGCCCGCCGCTTCTCGGTCGGCGTCGCTCATCGCTGCCGCCATCCAGCGGGCGCCGGTGTGGCGGACGAGCGGTCCGATGCTCGAGACCACACCTCCCGCGCCGCGGTGGGCAACGGCGTTCCCGGCGGTGTCGTAGGAGAACGACAGCGGCCCCCGGTTGGAGACGATCATGATCTCCTCCGCCACGCGAGCCACCATAAGGCCGGTGGATCGACCCCGACGCCTGCTGGCCGCGCCCGACAAGTTCCGGGGGACGGCGACGGCGACCGAGATCGCACACGCCATCGGTGAGGCCGCCGAGGCGGCCGGGTGGGGCGTCGACGAGGCCCCGGTCGCCGACGGCGGGGAGGGGACGCT
>CADDZP010000594.1 GCA_902812475.1 Actinomycetota bacterium
GATCAGACGGGCGGTACCGCGGCCGCGGCCGTGGCCGTGCCCGTGCAGCCGTCAGCGGTGCAGGCCGTCACCGAGATGGCAACGGCGACACCGCCGACAACGGCACCCGTCGTCACCCAGCCACCGGTCGCCGCGCCGCCGCCGACCAACCGCGCGCCGGTCATTGCCACCAGCGTGAACCTCGGCGTGGCGGGCGTCGGTGTCGCCGCCGGCCCGTGCACCAACCTCACGCTGGAGCCCACCGCCGGCGGCTGCATCGAGCAGCCGCCTGCACCACCCGGTGTGAAGGTGAACGTCCTCGGTCTGCAGCTCGGCAGACAGACCCGAGCGGTTAGACGGCTTTGACGTTCGCGGCTTGGAGCCCCTTGGGTCCTTGCTGCACTTCGAACTCGACCTTCTGACCCTCCTCGAGGGTGCGCCATCCATTCATCTGGATCGCGGTGTGATGCACGAAGACATCCGGTGCACCGTCGGGTTGTGAGATGAACCCGAAACCCTTCGCCGAGTTGAACCACTTGACCGTGCCGATGGCCACGCTGGCGTTCTCCCTTGTTCCGCTGCTTGTTTCAGAGGGATCGCCGCGGCCACGCCAAAACCACCCTGTTCCCTCCGGCGTGAACCTAGCAGCGGGCATCGGCGCCCAACCCAGGGAGCGAACACCACGTCGCCTCTCGATCAGCGGGCGTTCGACGACCACATACGTAAGCCACGCGAAGAGCAACGTAAAGGGCACGCTAAGAAGCGTCACCGACCAGAAGTTCCCCCAGAGCGGGGCGCCGGCGACCCACTTCTGCACCTGCGTCAGCCACGGCAGGTGCCACAGGAAGATGCCGTATGACACCAGGCCGAGGGCGCGCATCGGCCGCGACGACAACACGTCGCGGATCAGACCGCCCGCGTCCGCATGCAGAACGGCAGGAGCAACGAGCAGGGCGCCAATCGTTCCCGCCAGGAAATGGTGCACGAGGTAGTTGTCAGAGCCGACAGCCGTCAGCCCCAGCGGCATCCCCATGTTCGAGACCGCGAAGTAGAGCGCGCCCGCTGCGACCCACCACACGGCGGCGTCGCTCGGCATCGAGTGCCACCACGTTGCCGCCAACCCGTTCTCGACAACGACGGTCACGACAGCGAGCAGCATCCCGAGCACGAAGACATCGAGGTACGACGGCAGCCAAGTCGTCGTGACGCTCGAGCCGCCGCCGTTCATCACGACGCGGAAGGTGGCGCTCGTCGCGTACAGCAGCGCCAGGCCGACGAGCTCCACTCGCCATCTGGGCGTGTCCTGAGCGGCGCGCCGCACCGTCCACGCGTACAAGGGCAGGAGCGTGTAGAAGGAGACCTCGGTGCACAAGCTCCACGCCGGCACCAGCCCGCCGAGGGCCAGCCGCTTGCTGTAGATCTGAGTGAGGCTGAAGTACGTGAGGCCGACGTGCGTCGTCGACGCGACGGACTGGTGAAACACGTAAAGGACAGCGATGAGGGCGAGCCAGTAGGCCGGGAAGATGCGGAGGAACCGGCGCTTGTAGTAGCGACCGGCGTCGGGTGCATCACGTCCCTCCAGGTGAGCGCCCACGAACGGTCGGTAGAGCAAGAACCCCGACAGCACGAAGAAGACGTCCACGCCGACGTCGAGCTGGAACAGGTACGCACCGGCGGCGCTCGTCATGACCACGCCGGTGAGGCTGGCGGCGTGGAAGACGAACACGCTGCCCGCGGCGAGCGCCCGCAGCCCGTCGCATGCTGGGAACAGCCGGCGCTCAGGCGCCATGGCGCGTTCTCCGTTCGATGAGCGACACGGCCACCGCCATCACCGCCACGGCTGCGAAGAGCTGCGCCGGCGCGCCGAAGGCGCCGCTGTTGCTCCCCGGAAAGCGGCCCGGGCTGAGGAACACGGCGACGCCCGCCGGCGCGAAGGCAACGCCGGCCACCATCGGCAGCCGCCGTCGGGCAAGGACCAGCAGGCCCGCGGCGACGCCGACTCCGACCGCCCCGGCGAGCGCGAATCCGAACGTCACCGCCGCAGCCGCTTGCACTATCCACGGCACACGGTGTGGTCCCCGACCGACAGCGGCTCCGTCGACGGCGGCTCTTTCGATGTCGACTGCGTGTCGCCGGCCCGCCGGGGCCAGGA
>CADDZP010000595.1 GCA_902812475.1 Actinomycetota bacterium
GGCGTGTGTCCCGACCGCAAGGAGCAGGTCCCCGGCGACACGTACTCGCCGCCGTGCATCGCCTTCTCGGGGAACAACGGCGGCGCCACGTCGCGCGGCGTGACCGGCGACTCCATCGTCGTCTCGGTCCGCGTGACCAACGACCCGGGCTTCCAGCAGACGCTGGCCCAGGCCGCCGGCGCTCAGATCACCGACACGGAAGACGACGTGAAGCGCACGACCAGCGCGCTCGTCGACTACTTCAACAGCCGCTTCCAGCTCTACGGACGCAAGATCAAGCTCGTCTACTTCGACGGCAAGGGGTCGGCGCTGACCGAGCTGCAGGGCGGTGGCCAGGAAGAGGCCCAGGCCGACGCCGTCAAGGTGTCCGACGAGATCAAGGCCTTCGCCGAGCTGAACGGGTCGACGGTGCCCTACGCCGACGCCCTGACCCACCGCCAGGTGCTCGCCTTCGGCGCCCCGTACGTCTCGCGTGAGTGGCACACCCAGCGCCGGCCGTACTCGTGGAGCGTGGCCACCGACTGCTCGATCATCACCGAGAGCGTGACGACCTGGCTGCTCGCCCGTCTCGGGCGCAAGCCGGCGACATGGGCAGGCGGCGACCTCAAGGGCAAGCCCCGCAAGTACGCGGTCATCGCCCCCGAGAACCCGTGGTACCAGGAGTGCGTCGACGCCGGAGAGCGGATCGCTGCCCAGCACGGCGAGCACATCGACGACCGTCTCACCTACAAGTTCGACATCAACTCGCTGTCCGACCAGGCCGCCAACATGGTGGCCAAGCTCAAGAGCGACCACGTCACGAGCGTCGTCCTTGGCACCGACCCGGTCCTGCCTGTGTTCCTCACGGCCAAGGCCAAGGAGCAGAACTACCAGCCCGAGTGGCTGGTGGCGGGCACGGCGCTCACCGACGTCGACCTGGTCGGCCAGCTGTACGACCAGGACCAGTGGTCGCACGCCTTCGGCATCAGCTACCTCGGGTCGTACCAGCCGCTGCGGGCCAGCTACGGCTACAACGCCTACAAGGCCGTGCAGCCGAACAACGAGCCGGCCCAGATCGTCGACATCATCTACTACCAGCTGTACATGCTCGCCCTGGGCATCCAGCTGGCCGGGCCCAGCCTCACACCGCAGACATTCGAGCAGGGCATGTTCCGATACCCGGGCGGCAACGGGCCGGCCGGCCACTGGGGGTTCGGCCCCGGTGAGTACACGCCCACGCAGGACGCCCGCGAGATCTACTGGGACCGCAACAAGGTGTCGGTGCAGAACAACAAGCCGGGGGCGTATGTCGAGAGCGAGCCGGGCAAGCGCTACAAGTCCGGCCAGTGGCCCCAGGGCGACCCACCGGTGTTCGTGCAGCAATGAGCCGGCTCGGTCCCCAGGTGTTGCCGGTAGCACGGCGGTGGGTGACGTGGCCGGTCGGCGTGGTCGTGGCCTGGCTGATCGTCGGCGCCGTGCTGCCCCACGGGGCGCCGCTGGGCGTGGTGCTGACCGGTGCGGTGTTCGGGACGGCCACCGCCCTGCTGGCGATGGGTCTCATCCTCATCTACCGGGCCAGCCGGATCGTCAACTTCGCCCAGGTCGGCATGGGCGGGGTGGGTGGCATCCTCGGCGTCAACCTCTTCCTGCACCAGGGCTGGCCGTACTTCCTCTGCCTGGCCCTCGGCGTCGTCGTCGGCTTCGTCGTGGGCGCCGTCGTCGACGTCGCCGTCATCCGCCGCTTCCGCAACGCGTCCCGTCTCCTGCTGACGGTCGCCACCATCGGGTTGGCGCAGGTGCTCGGTGGCATCCAGCTGCTGTTGCCCGGTTGGCTCGGTGGCAGCCCGATCAACGGCGGCTACGCCACGCCGATGAGCACGATCAAGGTGCGCGTCGACCCGGTGATCATCACCGGCGACCACCTGCTGATCGTCGCCGTCGTGCCCGTCGTCATCGCCGCCCTCGCCTGGTTCCTGCTGCGCACGGACAACGGCGTCGCCGTGCGCGCCGCAGCCGAGAACGCCGACCGGGCCATGCTCCTCGGCGTTCCGGTGCGCCGGTTGTCGACGATCGTGTGGGCCATCGCCGGCGGGCTGTCGGCGCTGACGTTCGTGTTGAAGGGACCGTTCCAGGGAGCGACGCCGTTGTC
>CADDZP010000596.1 GCA_902812475.1 Actinomycetota bacterium
GATCTCCACGCCTCCCACGGTGGTCGTGCGAACGGCAAGACGGAAGTCGGTCTTCACCGGGCTCTCGACGCGCAGCGCCTCCTCGACGAAGTTGGGGACCCGTTCCTTGTGCTCGCGCAGTTCGTCCTGCAGCGCGGGATGTTCGGCCATGTGCTTCAGAGCGGCCGCGAGCAAGCGCGCCGTCGTCTCCTGGCCGGCGGCGAATAGGAACGTGGCCGTGCGTACCACGGCGGTCACCGGTGGCGTCGTCCCGTCCGGGTACTTGGCCAGTGCCATCTGCGTGAGCACGTCCTTGCGAGGCTCGCGCCGCCGGTCCTCGATGTACTCGGAGAACAGGTCGTCGAGCCACGACAGGGGGTTCTCACCGGGATTGCCTTCCGCGCCCTCACCGACAGCGCCCGGCTTGCGACTGAGCCCGAACCCTTCGCGGAAGCGCTGATGGTCCTCCTCGGGCACACCGAGCAGATCGGCCACGACCAGCATGGCGAAGGGCTGCGTGTACGCGCTGATGAACTCGCAGTGGCCGTCGGCCACGAATTCGTCGAGCTGCTGGTCCGCCAGGCGCCACATGAAGGACTCGTTGTCCTTGAGCCGCTTGGGTGTGATCAGGCGCATCAGCAGGGCGCGCTCTCGCGTGTGGTCTGGGGGATCCATCGTGACCATGTGCTCGTGCATCGGCAGCTGGTCGCGGTACTGGGCCACGGTCTCGCTGACGTCGTCGCCTTCGAGCGGCACTGGGAACATGGCGAACGGTCCGACCACTGAGTTGCACGATGAAAAGCTCTGGGTGTCCCGGTAGACCTCGTGCGCTTCCTCGTAGCCGGTGACGGCGACGACGCCGAGGTGGGGCAGGTGCAACACCGGGCCTTGCGAGCGCAGCTCGTCGAAGTACGCATACGGGTCTTCGACCAACGACTGGTCGTTGAAGAAGTCGATCGTCGTCCAGTCGCTCATGAGAACAGCACTCTAAATCCCGGAGAACGTCGTTTCAATTGGTTACCCGAGCAGAGCGATGATGTCGACCTGCTTGGGGTCGACGACGAACAGCTTCTTGGACGGATCCCAACGGCCCGTCCAGTAGTTCGAATTCGAGATTCCCGAGAAGATCAGGTTGGCGGACGTCTTCGCCGGGGTCCATGGCGGGATCAGTCCGAACACGGGGACGTCCTTCGCCTTGTCGAAGGCCTGCTTGACGGACTGGCGCGTGATCTTGGACGCGTCCGCATCGCGCATCACCTTGATGAGCGCGTACACCGACACCCATCCGTTGACCGACTGCGATGTCGCCGACTCCGGTGCCAGATTGGCCTTCCCCGACGCCTTGAAGTCGTCGAGCACGACGTTGTACACGGGCCAGCGCGAGGGCTCCGTGCTCGTGACCGGCGGGAGCGCGTCGGAGAAGGCCATGTTCTTGGCGATATCGGGGGGCAGTTCCTCGACCGTCTTCTGGGAGAAGGTGCCGAACGCCCCCGACAGCTTCAGCGGGCTCTTCACCTGGTCCATAGCGTCGATGATCTGGCTGGCGGTGTTCGCGGGCAGCCCGAGAATGGCTCCCTGCGCTCCGGTGCCCTCGGCCCGCTTGACGAACTGCGTGAACTCGACCGCGGTCGCAGGGATCTCGATGATGTCGGTCATCTGCATGTTCAGCGTCTTGATCAGTGGAGCGGCGAAGGTCTTGAGCGCTCCCGATTGACCGCTCTGGGGGACGAACACGGCGAACTTCGTGACGCCGATGTTCTTGAGCGCCGGCATGGCGGACAGCAGCGTCCCCGAGCCGCCCATCGTGTACTCGAAGCTGACCGGGGAGTTCCACGCCTGCGGCATCGTGACCTGAGCGCCGACCTGCGCCAACCCTGCAGACTCGAAGAGGTGGTAGGCGTCCGCCTCTCTGGTCACGAACGTCGACGCGAGACCGGCCACGATGTTCTGGTCAGCGGTCTCGTCGCGGGCGCAGGCGACCTCGGTGGGCCCGTCGAACTTCGAGTCACAGACCTTGAGGTCGAGGCACTGGCCCTTGATGCCTCCGCGCTTGTTGAAGGCGTCGACGGCCGCCTGCGTTCCGTCGGCGTAGTCCCTGAGAGACGTGCCGGGTGCCTCGATCGGTGTGACCACTTCGACGCCCACC
>CADDZP010000597.1 GCA_902812475.1 Actinomycetota bacterium
TCGCCGCCCACCGCAGCGCGGGCGTGACGACCCCGCCCTCGCCCGTCAACACGACCCATCGCATCGACGTCGAGGACCAGCAGTTCGTCGCTGGCGGGCATCTGACCGTCTCCTCGGCGCCGGGCGGCGCCACCTTCGACCCCAACTACGGCCTGCTGACCCAGAGCACCGACCCCGACGGCAAGGTGACCCAGAGCTCCTACACCGACGCCGCCCACGGCATCGACCCCAAGTTCGGGCTGGCCACGGCCACCACCCAGGACCCCGCCGGCGTGGCGTTGACCACGTCCACGACCTACGAAACCCCCGGCTCTGGCACGTTCCTACGACGGGTGGCCAAGACCCTGCCGGCGGGAACCCAGACGACCTACACCAACTACGGCGGCACCGAGGGGCCACAGGCGGCGGTGTGCGGCGTGTCGACCACCACGCCCCAGGGCGGCCAGCCCAAGGCGGCCACCGACCCCACCAACGCCACCGGCGCCGCGCGGGTCGAGCAGTACGTCTACGACGCCATCGGGCGCAAGGTCGGCACCCGGGTCGGCTCCAGCGCCACGATCGCCTCCGCGGGCTGGGCGTGCACGACCTACGACGCAGCGGGGCGCATGACCTCCCAGTCCTGGCCCGCGTTCGGCTCCCAGGCGGCCAGAACCGTCACCTACACCTACGCCGTCGGCGGCAACCCGCTGGTGAACCAGGTCTCAGACACCAACTGGCCGGGCAAGTCCATCTCCGCCACCGTCGACCTGTTGGGCCGCACTGTCTCCTACACCGACATCTGGGCCAACACCACGACCACGACCTTTGACCAGGTCGGCCGGGCGACCGACACCAACGGTCCGGTCGGTGCCACGCACACCGACTACGACGCGGCGGGGCGTATCGCCGCCCAGAAGCTCGGCGGCCAGACGCTGGCTGCGCCGACCTACAGCTCCACCAACGGCCTGCTGAGCTCGGTGAGCTATCCGACGGGCACGGGCAACGGCGGCAACGGGACGTCGGCCACGGTCGGCTACGACGCCAACATGCGCGAGAACGCGCTCACGTTCAACCAGGCCTCGGGGTCGCTCCTCACCTCGGACCAGACGGCCTTGAGCCAGGCGGGCCGGGTCAGCTCCGAGACCATCGACGGCGGGGCCAGCCCCTCGAGCTTCGGCTACGACGGCGCCGGACGGCTGGCCACCGCCTCGGTTCCCGGCCACACGCTGACGTACAACTACGCCCCCACCGGTGGCTGCGGTGCGTTGGCGGCCGCGGGCAAGAACACCGACCGCACCAGCCTGGTCGACAACGGGGCGACGACCACCTACTGCTACGACCAGGCGGACCGCCTGACGTCCTCCAGCGACCCGCGATACAGCGGCGCCTTCGCCTACGACGATCACGGCAACACGACGACGCTGGGCAACGAGTCCCTCGGCTACGACGCCTCGGACCGCCACACGAGCACGACCACCACGGGCCCACAGGCCTCCACGGTCACCTACGTGCGCGACCCCCTCGACCGCATCGTGGAACGCGACGCCACCCAGGTGCCGCCCATCTCGCTGCGCGCCAGCTCCACGGCCAACACCGGTTCGTCGGCCACCACCTCGAGCCTGGCCGTCCCCAAGCCCGCCGGGGCAGCCAGCGGTGACCTGCTGGTGGCCCAGATCGCCTGGACGGCGACCTCGGGCGTGCCCTCGCTGACGGCGCCCGCAGGCTGGACATTGCTGAACAACAAGGCCAACACACTCAGCACCGACGCCATCTACTGGCACCTGGCGGGGACGAGCGAGCCGACGAGCTACACCTTCACGTTCTCAGCCGCCACCGAAGCCGCCGCCGCCATCGTCGCCTACACCGGGGCCGACCAGGCCAGCCCCATCGACGCCTCGGCGGCGGCCACCGACACGAACCTCACGACCCACACGGCGCCTGCGGTCAGCACCACCAGCGCCAACGACACCCTGTTGGTCACCGTCTCGGCTGCGGGTTCGACGACGGTGACCGCGGCTGGGGGCATGACAGAGCGCTGGCAGCAGAAGACGACCGCGGCGGCCAACAACATCACCTCCGAGGCCGCCGACCAGACGGTTTCGGCGACAGGCTCTACCGGGACCCGGACGCTCACGACCG
>CADDZP010000598.1 GCA_902812475.1 Actinomycetota bacterium
CCCGAGTTCCGCGAGTACGAGCGGACGGTGACGACCGTGGTCAACGCGTATCTCCGTCCGGTGTGCGCGCCGTACCTCGGCCGCATGGCCGACCTGGCCGACGACGTCTTGGTGATGACGTCGGCCGGTGGGCTCGTAACGGCAGACGAGGCCGCGACGCTGCCCGTCTCCTTGCTGCTGTCCGGCCCGGCGGGTGGAGTGCAGGCAGCAGCCGCAGCGGCGGCGGCCGCCGGGTTTGCCGACGCCGTGTCCTTCGACATGGGTGGGACCAGCACCGACGTCTGTCTGATCCTCGGGGCCACGCCGGAGCCAGCGCCCGGGCGCACGGCTGCCGGCTTTGCGATCCGGCTGCCGGCGCTCGACATCCACACCATCGGCGCCGGTGGGGGGTCCATCGCCCGCATCGACCCGGGCGGCGCCCTGGTCGTCGGTCCCCACAGCGCGGGTGCCGAACCCGGGCCCGCCGCCTACGGCCGCGGCGGCACGGAGCCCACGGTGACCGACGCCGACCTCGTGCTCGGCCGCATCCCGCCCGACGCCGCGTTCGGCGACCTGGGCACGCTCGACGTCATCGCCGCTCGGCGCGCCATAGACGATGCCGGTGCGACGGCCGAGGGAATCGTCACGGTCGTCGACGCCGCCATGGAGCGGGCCGCCCGCCTGGTCACTGTCGAGCGGGGCGTCGACCCGGCCGGTCTGGCCCTCGTGGCATTCGGTGGCGCCGGTCCGCTGCACGCCTGCGCCGTCGCCGAGGCGCTCGGCATGTCCGCCGTTGTGGTCCCGCCCCGAGCGGGCGTGCTGTCCGCCGTCGGCCTGGTCACGTCGCCCCGCCAGCGCGAGCTGGTGCGCTCGTGGCCGACGCCCGGCGATTGCACCGGTCTCGAGGAGGCGCTGAAGGCGCTGCGCGACGAGGTCGGCGCCCTCGTCGGCGGGCGCGATGCCGACGTGACGACGGCGCTCGACTGCCGCTACGCGGGCCAGAGCCACGAGCTCACCGTGGAGACCGTCGACGACTTTCCCGAGGAGCACCGCCGCCGCAACGGCTACGCCCGCCCGGGAGCGCCCATCGAAGTCGTCGCCCTACGGGTCCGAGCTCGCCGCGCCGCTCCGCTGTCCTACGCGGAGCTGCCGGCGACCGGCGACCGCCAGCCGGCCAAAGGCCCGACGGTGATCGCCGAACCCGACTGCACCATCTGGGTCCCCGACGGCTGGACGGCCGATGTCGAAGGGGGTGGGGCGTGGATCCTGCGGCCTTGCAGGTCCTGATCTCCCGCCTCACGGGCGTGGCCGAGGAGATGGGTGCGGTGCTGCGTCGGGCTGCGTTCAGCCCGAACATCAAGGAGCGAGCCGACTGCTCGGCCGCGCTGTTCACGCCGACCGGTGAATTGCTCGTGCAGGCCGAACACATCCCCGTCCACCTCGGCTCGATGCCGGCGAGCGTGGCGGCGGCCATCGAGGTCTTCGGCGACACGCTCGAGCCCGGCCAGCAGGTGGTCCTCAACGATCCCTTCGCCGGCGGCACCCATCTGAACGACCTCACGCTGATCGCGCCGTGCTTCGTCGACGGGCGACTGATCGGCTGGGCCGCCAACCGCGCCCACCACGCCGACGTGGGCGGGATGGCGCCCGGGTCGATCCCACCCGACGCCATCGACATCCACCAGGAGGGTCTGCGGATCCCGCCGGTTCTCCTCACGGACCAGGTGCGAGCTCTGCTGGGCACGAACAGCCGGACGCCGGACGAACGCGCGGGCGACCTCGACGCCCAGGAAGGCGCCAACCGGGTTGGCGTCGAGCGACTGGCCGCCTTCGCCGACGCACCCCTCGACGAGGTCGTCGACTACGGCGAGCGTCGCATGCGCGCCGCCCTGGCCGACATCCCCGACGGTTCGTGGACGTTCGAAGACGTGCTCGACTCCACCGGTCCCCGACCCGAGCAGCAGCGTCCGGCCCGCATCGAAGTGACGCTCATGATCGATGGCGACGCTGCCACGTTCGACTTCACGGGCACCGACGCCCAGCGGCCAGGCAACGTCAACGCTGTCGAAGCGGTCACGGTCAGCGCCGTTGCCTTCGCCGTGCGGGCGGCGACCGACCCGAC
>CADDZP010000599.1 GCA_902812475.1 Actinomycetota bacterium
CTACCGGACACCGCTGTCCGCGGCGTGTTCGCCGTGCTCAGCCGCTGGGAGCAGACGTGCCTCGTCAGAGCGCTCGTTCTCCAGCGCTGGTATGCGTCTCGGGGCCGCCCTCAGGAGCTGGTGATCGGGGTAACAGCTCCCAGCGCGGGATTCAAGGCGCATGCGTGGCTGGCCGGCGACGACCCCTGCCACCACGACGAATTCACCGAGCTTCTCCGGATGCCGTCGCCCGCGGGGCGCTGACCGCCTTTAGGCGCCCGCCGCCGTCCCCAGGGTGTCGATGAGCACGGCCGTGGCGCGCTCGAAGCGGTCCCAGCGGTGCGGCCTGCGAAACTCCCACGCCGGCAGAGTCGCCAAGTCGAGGATGACCTCGTCATGGGCGCTGAGGTAGGGGACGGAGCGAGCCGCGGTCTGCCGCTTCACGCGCTCGTCGATCGGCAGCTTGACCATCGCTGGCTCTGGGTCGTCGGCCCACACGAGGTGCGCGAATCCGCCCAGCGGGGCGCTGCCATCGATGGGCGGCAGGTAGATGCGATCACGACTGTCGGTGCGGGCACGGGCGATGGGCAGGGACAGGCCCAGGCGTGCGCCCACGCCGTCGCGCAGGTCGATGCACCGCGGTCCTGCGAAGGCGTGGGCGCCGTCGGTCACGAGGACGTCGTCGACGAGCACATCATGGCCGGCCGCCAACAACGCTGCGGCGACGGTGCTCTTGCCCTGCTCGCTGTTGCCGACGAGCCCCCACGCCCGGCCGCCCACGATGGCGGCCGCTGCGTGCACCGACTCCTTGCCCGACCAGTGGGCGAAGAATGCCCCGGCAAGCCCGAGGTACGGGTGGGCGAGCGTGTCTTGGTCGAGGGCGTCGACGGTCGAGATCTCGACTCGCCGCCGCGGTCGATCGATGCGCACCTGCACCGACTCGTACCCTGCGGTGGCGCCGTTTTCATCGACCGCCACTCGGATGTTCACCAGCCGTGGGGTGGCGACGGTGACCTCGACCGCGTACCAGCTGTCAACCCCGTAAAGGGCCAGCGTCGGTGACGGTGCGAGTCCGGTGAACCGCACTCCGTACGCGGCGCCTTCGATCGGTTCCGTGGCATCGCGTTGTGTTTGATTGCCCACCGTGGGGAAAGACTACGCTGCCGGTTGGGACGCAAGTCACGTGTCCCGCTGAGCATCTTGTGGCGGGAGGACAATGCCGGGCGGTGGCAACAGTCGGCGTGCTTCGAGCGAAGCATCGGTTTGGGGACCTGCTCCGATCCCACCCGCGTCCGTTGGTCTCATTCATAGTGAGGAGAGAGCGCATGAACGATGAAGAGCGGGTCGCGTCGGCGGGGTACGAGGCCCCTGCGCTTGTTGTAGCTCGGTCCACTGACCCGGACTGAAGCGGGTGTCGGCGGAATCTTTCAGGTTGCCGGGAGCCCAGGCACCGGCGGCGCCGGTGGTGGCCCCAACGGCGGTGCCGGCGGTGCGGGCGGTACGGGTGGCGCCGGCGGGCTTCCCTCAGACCGCGGCCTGAAGGAAGCCTTCACGTCGGTCGACCCGAAGACCGTGCTCGATCAACTGCGTGACCTGCCCATCGAGCGGTGGCACTACAAGGGCGACGCTGCTCCCCACATCGGGCCAATGGCGCAGGACTTTGCTGCGGCGTTCCGCGTCGGCGACGACGACCGTGTCATCTACACCGTCGACGCCCAGGGGGTGGCCCTGGCCGCCATTCAGGCACTGGCGGCCGAGGTCGCCGAGCTGCGGTCCCAGGTGGCACGCTTGTCGTGATCCGGCTGGACCCCAAGGCTGCCGCGTGGCGCAGCGTTGACGGTGAGGTCGTCGGCTTGGCCCTCGCCGACAGCGAGTACTTCACGGTGAACGAATCGGCCACGCTGCTTTGGGACATGCTGGCCAGGGGGACGACGGAACAGGCAATGGCTGCTGGCCTCGTCGAGCGTTACGGCCTCGACGAGGCGGCGGCCAAGGCCGACGTACGGGCCTTCGTCGCGGCACTCAAAGAACGCGGCCTGCTCGACGCCTGAGGCTCGACGAAGAGAGCGGTTCGCCGATTGTTTTACGCGGCGGGCTCTTCTTGGGCTTCGCCGTTGGCC
>CADDZP010000600.1 GCA_902812475.1 Actinomycetota bacterium
ACCTCGGCCGTGGTTCGGGCCGCCGGCCAGCGCCGCAGCTCGTGGCCCCGTACGCCGAGCGACCCGGTCTCGGCCACAAGCGTGCGGGCGACCTGGTCCGCCAACGCTGGGTCGGCCAGCGCGCTGACGGTGTGGGCGGGCCTGCCCTTCTTCATCACGATCGGCGTCACCCAGGCGTCGTGGGCGCCGGCGTCCAGGAGGGCGGCGACGGCGTGGGCGAGGGTCTCGCCGGTGGCGTCGTCGACGTTGACCTCGAGCAGGACCACTGGTTGCCCCTCGTCCCGGCCCGGCTCGAGACGGCCTTCGGCGGCTTCGCCGAGGACGACCTGGGTGGCGTTGGGAAGCCCGTCGATTTCGCGCGAGCCGGCGCCGAACCCCGTGGCGGCGATGGTCATGGCCGGGAGTGGTCCGTAGCCGACGGCCAGGGCGGCCAGCAGGGCGGCGCCGGTCGGCGTCACCAGCTCGACGTTGATGTCGCGCCCATAGGTGGGCGCGCCCTGCAGGAGGGCGACGACCGCAGGCGCCGGGTTGGGCAGCATGCCGTGTGCCGAGCGCACCATGCCTGTACCGGTGGCGATCGGGCTGGCCCAGACGTCGTGCACGCCGAGGAGCTCTAGGCCGGCGCACGTGCCGACCACGTCGACGATGGCGTCGACGCCGCCCAGCTCGTGGAAGTGGACCTGGCCCGGAGGCCGTCGGTGCAGACGACCTTCGACCTCGGCCATCGCCGCGAACACCGCCTGGGCTCGGTCCCGCACCCGGTCGGGGAGCCGGGCCTCGTCGACGATGCCGGAGATGTGGGCGTAGGTGCGGACGACGCCGTCCTCCTCGGCGAGGACGTGGACCTTGGTGGCGGCCACCCCGGCCCGCAGCACGGCCTCGGCGTCGAGGGCCCAGCCGCCGATCGGCAGCCTGCCGAGCATGGTCCGGATCTCGTCGAGGTCGGCGCCCGCGTCGACCAGGCTGCCCAGGGCCATGTCGCCGGCGATGCCGGAGAAGCAGTGGAACCAGGCCAGGGTGCGGTCGGCCATGTCGCCTCAGCCCGGAAGGATGCGGGCCACGGCGCAGGCGGCGCCGAAGCCGTTGTCGATGCCCACGACCGTCAGACCCGCCGCGCAGCTGGCCAGCATGGCGAGCAGCGCGGTGACCCCTTCGAGGGCGGCGCCGTAGCCGACGCTGGTTGGGACAGCCACCACAGGGGCAGGCGTGATGCCGCCGACCAGGCTGGCCAGCGCGCCCTCCATGCCGGCCACGACGACGACGGCGTCGGCGTCGAGGAGGTCGTCGATCGAGGCGGTGAGGCGGTGGATGCCTGCCACGCCCACGTCGGCCAGCAGGTGGGGGCGGAAGCCGTAGGCGGTCAGGGTGGCCACGCACTCGTCGGCCACGGCGAGGTCGGCGGTGCCGGCGGTGACGACGAGCACCCGGCCGGGCCGCTCGAGGCGGGGTCGCCAGACCACGGTCGTGGCGGTGCGGGTCCCCTCGGCGTTCCTTGCAGTGGCCGCCGCGATCTGCTCGTCGTTGGCCCGGGTGAGGAGCACCGGCCCGCGCTCGGCCTCGGCGAGGAGCTCGGCCACCACCGCCGCGCACTGCTCGGCGGTCTTGCCCGGGGCGTACACGGCCTCGGCCAGGCCTTGGCGCAGGGCCCGGTGGTGGTCGACGCGGGCGAACCCGAGGTCGGCGAAGGGCAGCCGACGCAGGCGGGCGACGGCGTCGTCGGCGCTGAGGGCGCCACTGCGCACGTCGTCGAGCAGCTGGCGGAGGGTCGGTTCGTCCATAGGGGCCGTCACTATCCTCGCACGGTGACCAGCGTCGCCTTCCTGGGCCCGGCCGGGACGTTCACCGAGGAGGCCCTGCTCAGCCAGCCCGACCTGGCTGAGGCCGAGCTCGTCGCGCTGCCGTCGTTCCCCGACGTGCTGCGGGCCACGGCTGCGGGGGACGTCGACTTCGGCTTCGTCGCCCTCGCGAACTCCATCGAGGGGACGGTCCGGCTGGTGATGGACCTGCTCGTGTTCGAGCACGAGCTGCTGATCCAGCGCGAGGTCGTGTTGCCGATTCGCCAGAATCTGGTGGGGCCGCCGGGGCTGGGGCT
>CADDZP010000601.1 GCA_902812475.1 Actinomycetota bacterium
GCTCTCCCGACTGGCTGGTCGTGCCGCGACACCCTCGACCACATGGCCAATGCTCTCTGCGGTTACGCCACCAGCCTGGCCAGTCGACTGACCCACAAGCGGCGCCACCATCCCCGCAACGGCGATGCGACCGCGACGGTGCCGGATCTCCTCGAGATCGTCGCCTCCTTCGCCGCCGTCCTGGCGGCGGTAGCGGAGTCCACGGACCGGGACGTCCTGGCGTTCCACCCGGCGGGTATGGCAGATCGTGACGGGTTCGTGGCAATGGGCTGCGACGAGCTGCTCGTCCACGCCGGAGACATCGCGGGGGCCCTGGGTCTCGACTTCGCGCCACCGCCGGAGCTCGCCGGCCGTGTAGTCAGGCGGCTGTTTCCGTGGGCGCCGGCTGACACAGAGCCGTGGGCGACTCTCCTGTGGGCGAATGGCCGCGTGGCCCTCGGTGACCGGGAACGTGTCTCCGCCGACTGGTGGTGGCACTGCGCGCCATTGGACGAGTGGAACGGGACGGCGCATGTGCGGACCGAGCTCGACCCACCGGGCTGGCGCTGAGGCTTCACCCTGGCTGCATCCGCGAACGCGGCGACCCGACGCACCGCCAGGGTGCCCTCGAACGCCGGCTAAAGGCTCCAGCGTGATGGAAGCTGAACCACCGACAATGCTTGTCCTGTGAGCGCGATTCCTGCGGGTCTACGGATCGCCGTCTACAACGCGATGGGCGGATGGGGCCCCTACACGGTGCCTCAGATCGTCGAGGTCTTTCAGACCTATGGCTTCACCGAGACCGACACCACAACCGAGGATGTCGGCGGCGCGCGTAGATCGGCAGTCGAGGAATTCCAGCGTTGCATCGATTGGTCTGACCGGGATGCGCGGCGCCGCTATCTGATGCTCGTCGAGGATGTGCTCGACCACTACCAGCCAGACGACGCAGGAGTCGTGCCCTCCGAAGCGCGTGCCGTTCAGCGCGCACTGAAGCTCAAGGGGCTACGACTTCCATCCGAGGACTCAGTGACCGCCGAGGAGGCAGCCGAGGACCTCTGGCGTCCATCCGAAGCGCCTCGCGTCTTCCTATCCCACTTGGCATCACGCAAACACGAGGTCCACAAGCTCGCCGCGATGCTGCAGGCGTTCGGGTTTGCTTGCTTTGTGGCTCACGACGCGATCGAGCCTTCGCGAGCGTGGCAGCGGGAGATTGAGCGTGGGCTCGCGTCTTGCGACGTTCTCGTCGCGTACATAACAAAGGGATTCCGCGATAGCAGCTGGACGGATCAGGAGGTCGGCTGGGCTCTTGGACGCGGGGTAATCGCGATACCTGTGTCGGTCGATGGCGTCGATCCGTACGGGTTCATAGGTGGCTTCCAGGCGGTCAAACGCGCCAAGGCGACCACCGACGCCGCCCTGTCTCGACTGATCTTTCGGGCAGTGGTGGACGCGACGCTCGCTCGCGGGCCGCAGGCGCCGAAGCGGCTCGCTACACACATCCCCTCTCAGGTTGTGCATGCGATGAGCAAAGCTGCCACACCAACGACTGCGAAGTTCTTCTTCGAGGTGCTCCTGAAAATTCCACCCGCCTCGATAACGCCGAAGTTGGTTGCAAGGCTCAGCGAGGCACTCGATGAAAGAGCAGTTCTCCAGGAATGCGCAGTCGATCGGCGGAGCTACGCAAAGCACGTGCGGGCGTTGACTCGGCCTGCCTCCTAACGCAGGCTTGGCGACCGTTATCCGGCGCGTGTGGTCCCGCTGCAGTTCTTGATGGCGGAGTGCCTCCGCACGAGGGCTCGCCCCCGTTTAATGTGGGCACAACCAAACCCAGGAGGTTGTCATGAGGCCTTTTACGCCTCTCGCGGCAGCCTCGGAAAGCGTCGGAGCGACTGCATTTCACGGGACAGGATGGGCAAAGGCCCATCGCGTGCCCGGGGTAGTCCCCCCTCCGACACCGCTTCTCGGGGCAGCCGTGGTCAAAGACCCACGTTTTACGGGTCGGAGTGGTGTCCCGAGAACGGGCCCTGACCCCACGTTCTTCTCGTGGTCATGCGCCCACTCCGACACGGCCCCGACGCCCCCGCCCTCGCGGAGCTCCTCGTG
>CADDZP010000602.1 GCA_902812475.1 Actinomycetota bacterium
GGCCGTCCTCGGCGGCGTTCCCGACGGTGGCGGTGTGGCCCTGGTCGCCGCCGTCACCAAGGACAGCGGGCTCGACGCGCCCGCCCTGATCGCCGAGGCCGCCCGCGCCGTCAAGGGCGGTGGGGGCGGGAAGAACCCCGAGCTCGCCATGGCCGGTGGCAAGGACGCCGGCAAGCTCGACGAGGCCCTCGACCTGGCGCGGACGGCTGCGGGGATCGCCCCGTCGTAGTGCCGCGGGTCCTCGGGCTCGACCTCGGGTCCCGGCGCATCGGTGTGGCCGTCAGCGCCGGCACCGTCGCCACCCCCCACAGCGTGCTCGAGAGGGCGAAGACCCGCGCCGTCGACCACGCCGCCATCGCCGAGCTGGTCGAGGAGCTCGGCGTCGAGCGGGTGGTCGTCGGCTTGCCGATCTCCCTCGACGGGAAGATGGGACCGGCGGCGACGGCAGCGGCCGACGAGGCCGAGCAGCTGGGCGATGTGCTCGCCGTCCCCGTCGAGACCTACGATGAGCGTCTCACGACGGTGACCGCCGACCGGTCGCTCTCCTCCCTCGGACTCTCAGGCCCCGCCCGCCGTCGCGTCGTCGACAAGGTGGCCGCCGCCGTGATCCTCCAGGCCTGGCTCGATCGATTCTCCTCGTGACCCAACCGTCCCGCCCTCTCCGCCAGCCCCGCTCCGACGAGCCCTATGTCCGGGACGCCGTCCACTACAACGAGCTGCCGCCGCCGCTTGCGCCACGGCGCGGCCGCAACCGTCGGCGTGGCGCCGTCCTCGGCGTCCTGGCTGCCATCGCCGTGCTGGTCGTCGCCGCCGGCCTGTGGACGGCCCGCCAGATCGGCGGACACCCCCACGGCGGTTCCGTCGCCGTCACGATCCCCAAGGGGGCGTCGACGTCGTCGATAGGGGGACTCCTGCACAGCAAGGGCGTGATCGGCAACACGCTCGTGTGGCGCGCCTACACGTTGGTGAAGCGCCCGGGCGCCCTGCAGCCGGGCGACTTCCGCTTCCGCCACGACGAGAACATGGGCCATGTCCTCTCGGTCCTGCACGGCAACGGCGAGGCCACTGTCCGCCGCGTCACCATCCCCGAGGGCTCGAGCCTGCGCCAGATCGCGGCCAAGGTCGGCACCATTCCCGGCCTGTCCGCCGACCGGTTCATGGCCATCGCCCAGAGCGGCACCGTGCACTCACAGTTCCAGCCGCCGGGGTCGACCAGCCTCGAGGGCCTGCTCTTCCCGGACACCTACTTCGTCGAACGTGGCGACGACGAAGCCAAGGTGCTGAACAAGATGGTCTCCGCCTTCGACCAGGTGGCGTCACAGGTCGGCATGCAGGACGCGGCGGCCAAGGCGGGCGTGTCGCCCTACGAGGCGATCATCGTGGCCTCCCTCGTGGAGCGGGAAGCCAAGGTCGACGACGACCGGGGGATGATCGCCCGCACGATCTACAACCGCTTGGCCAAGAACATGAAGCTGGGCGTCGACGCCACCGTGGAATACGCCATCGGGACGCACAAGCCCCAGCTGACCAACGCCGACCTCGACGTCGACTCTCCCTACAACACCCGAAAGTACGAAGGCCTGCCGCCGACGCCGATCGCCGTCCCTGGCGAGAAGTCACTCGACGCCGCCCTCAACCCCACGCCGGGCCCGTGGCTGTACTACGTCCTCAGCGACCCGAGCGGCAAGCATGCCTTCGCCACCACCGACGCCGAGTTCCAACAACTGGTGAAGCAGGCGCGCGCCAAGGGGCTGATCTAGCACTGCGCCCTCCGTGGGAGGTCTCGGGGTCGACGCGAGTGGCGGCCGTGATCGGCCACCCGGTCCGGCATTCGATCTCGCCCGTCATCCACAACGCCGCCTTTCGGGCCCTCGAGCTCGACTGGGTGTTCTGCGCCTTCGACGTCGCCCCCGGCCGGGCGGCGGCGGCCGCCGAAGGAGCGCGTGACCTGGGCCTGGCGGGCCTGTCGGTCACCATGCCCCACAAGTCCGACATCGTTCGAGGTCTCGACCGGCTCACGCCGACGGCCGAGACCCTGGGTGCCGTCAACACCGTGCTCCGCCACGGACCCACCGGCCTGGTGGG
>CADDZP010000603.1 GCA_902812475.1 Actinomycetota bacterium
GTCGAGACCCTCCCCGCGAGCGGCGGCCCGGGCGGCGGCGAGCACGACGAGGCCTTGGCCGCCGGCCGCCGTGCGCGTGTCGACGATGCGCGCCCTGCCGCCCGACATGTTGGCGGCGGTGCGGGCAGCCTCGTAGGTGCTGCTCATCTGCCGGGAGATCGTCAGCACGACGACGTCGCCCTCGACGCCCTCGATGGCCTCGAGGAACTCGCCGGGATTCGTACCCGACGTGGAGATGCCCTCGTTCACCCGGGCCATGACCTCGTCGAGCCCCAGCTGGCCGTCCGGGTACACGGTGCCGCCGATGATCACAGACATGGGCACCACGACGATGCCCAAGGACTGGACGAGCTCCGCGGGGATGGAAGCGGCGCTGTCGGTAACGACCGTGACCGGCATGAACGTCCGAGCCTACGACGGCCTGTCCGGGAAAGCCCGCTTCACGGGGGTCTCCTACCCGCTTTTGCGGGTGAGCGCCACGGCAGCGGCCACATGGGAGAAATGGCTGATCCCCTGCGGGAAGTTGCCGAGCAGCGTCCCGTCGCCCGGATCGACCTCCTCGGAGAACAATCCAACGTCGTTCGCCGTGCCCGCCGCCCGTTCGAACACGGCCCGTGCCTCGTCGATGCGGCCCTGCTGGGAGAGACATTCCACGAGCCAGAACGAGCAGGCGAGGAAGGCGCCCTCCTCGCCGTCGAGTCCGTCATCGTTGAGGTAACGGCGCAGAAGCCCGTCGCCGACCTCGAGCTCCCTGCGCACCGCTTCGGTCGTGCCGATCATGCGAGGGTCGTCGTACTCGATGAAGCCGAAGCTCGGAAGCAGCAGAAGACTGGCGTCGACCTCCTCGGAGCCGTAGGACTGCACGAACGTGTTGGCGTCGGCGTTGAAGCCCTCGCTCTCGATCTCCTCGCGCATCTCGTCGCGCGCCTTGCGCCAGCGCTTGGTCGGGGCCCGGCGCAGGGAGTCGTCGGCCAGACGGATCCCACGGTCGACAGCGACCCAGCACATGGCCTTGGAGTGCACGAAGTGCCTAGGCTCGCCGCGCATCTCCCAGATGCCCGAGTCGGGCTGCTTGTAGTTGGTCGCTGCCGCGTCGACGAGGCTCACCAAGAAGCGCCAGTAGTCGTCATCGGGCGAGCTGCCCATCTGATGCCACTCCCACGCCAGGTCGAGGAGGTACCCGTAGACGTCGAGCTGGATCTGTTCGGAGGCGGCGTTGCCAACCCGCACAGGCGCCGAGCGCTTGTAGCCCTCGAGCCCGTCCACCTCCCACTCGAACAGGCGGTGCTCCCCGTTCGGCCCGTACATGATCTGGAGGTTGTCGGCGCTGCCGGCGGCCGCTCGCTCGACGAACCGGCGGAAGCCGTCCGCCTCCTTCTCGAAGCCCACCTCGTGCAGTGAGCGCACCGTGAACTGGGCGTCCCTGATCCAGCTGTAGCGGTAGTCCCAGTTCCGTCCGTGCCCGATCGCCTCGGGCAACGACGTGGTCGGTGCCGCTACCACGGCGCCGGTGGGTGCGTTGGTGAGGATCTTGAGCACGTTCGCGGAACGCAGGGCGGCGTCGCCGTAGGGACCGGCGAGCTGCCCGCTCCTGCGCCACTTCTGCCACCACTTGATCGTCTCGTCGAGGTGCTTGTCGAGCTGCTCGGAGCGGGGAGCGTCGCCGGGCGACTCGTCGATGGTCGCGGGCGCCACGGCGCGCATCGAGAACCGCACGCGCTCGCCCTCGGTGACGGTGAACGAGCCCTTGAGGTCGTGCCCGTCGACCAGGTTGAGATCGGCCTCGCTGCAGATGACCAATGCGTCGTCGCCGCCGATCGCGCTGTAGAGGCGCGGGCCGTGATGGCGGATCCACGGTTTGGTCTCGCCGTAGTCGAACCGTACGACGAGCTGCACATCGAGCTCGACCCGCCCTCGCACGCCCTCGACGATTCGTAGCACCTCTCGGCGAGGGTTCTCGGCGCCACCTCGGCGCATCGTCGCACAGTCGTAGAGGCGGCACTCCCCGTCGCCGGCGCTGAAAACGGTGACGAGCACCATCGTGCCGTCGATGTAGGAGCGTCGGGGCGGGTCGGAGG
>CADDZP010000604.1 GCA_902812475.1 Actinomycetota bacterium
GGAGGAGCCGGTGCGGCGGGCGCGGGGGACGGGGCGCAAGGCCGCCCGGCCACTCTCAAAGGGCAGGCGGGCCCGCAGCACTCGTTGATGGCTCGCCGGCCGCCGTTTCGCGTGGTCGTCGCCGACGACTTCGCCGACATGCGGCACCTGGTGAAGATGACGCTGGAGGGCAGCGGCTCCTTCGAGGTCGTCGCCGAGGCCGAGAACGGTGTCGAGGCCGTCGACCGGGCCCGGGAGGTGCAGCCCGACATCCTCCTCCTCGACCTGGCGATGCCGGTGCTCAGCGGCATGGAGGCCCTGCCCCAGATCCGGGCCGCCTCGCCCGACACCAAGGTGGTCGTGCTGTCGGGCTTCGACCGCTCCCGCATGGAGTCCGAGGCCTTGGCCGGCGGGGCGACCGGCTACCTCGAGAAGGGCCTGCGCCCCCGCCAGCTGGTCGACGAGCTGCTGGCCATCGCCGGGCTCATGGAGCTGGTCGAGGGGGCGGCGGACACGGTGCGGGCCAAGCTCGAGGCCCAGCCCCAGAGCGCGGCGTCGGCCCGCCGCTTCGTCGACGAGACCCTGCGCCGCTGGGAGTGCGACGAGCTGTTCGACGTCGTCGCCCTGCTGACGTCCGAGCTCGTCACCAACGCCATCCTCCACGCCCATTCCGAGATCGAGCTCAACGTGAGCTTGCGGCCCGACGCCGTGCGCATCGACGTCGTCGACCAGAGCGCCGACATGCCGAGCCCCCGGAAGGCGGGCGACGAGGACACCTCCGGCCGCGGCCTCGGCCTCGTCCAGGCCCTGGCCACGTCGTGGGGCGTCGACGAGCGCCCCGCCGGCAAGAGCGTCTGGTTCGAGCTGCCCCGTCCTGACAAGACGGGCTGAGCGGCGCTGCGCGTCCCGGGGACTGACGATGTATACTCCTGATGTATGCAGCGGACGCAGATCTACCTCACGGACGAGCAACGCGCCCGGCTCACAGCACGGGCCAAGCGGGCGGGCACCTCCCAGGCGCAGGTCATCCGTCGCATCCTCGACGGCGCACTGGGACTCGATGACAGCGGTGCTGAGCGCGTCGCCGCGGTGGATGCCACCGCAGGCACGTTCGCAGATGCCGATGACTGGCCCGAGTGGCTCGCACGTGTGCGCGGTGGGGGCGCACACGATCGTCTCCGATCGCTCGGCGTGTGAAGCTGCTCGATTCGACGGTCCTCATTGCCCATCTCCGGGGTATCCAAGCGGCGACCGCCCTCCTTCGAGACGCAGTGGCGAGAAACGAAGCCCATTGCAGTGTGTTGTCGAGGGTCGAGATCGAAGGTGGCATGCGCTCACACGAGCGCGCCGATGTCGCTCGCCTGTTCTCAGCCCTGGCGCTCGAGCCCGTCACTGACGAGATCGCCGCTCGGGCGGCTGAGCTCCTTCGGCGGTTCCGGCGCTCCCACCCCGGCATCGACATCGTCGACTACGTGATCGCGGCGACGGCCGAGCTCGGCGGCCTCGACCTCCTTACCCTGAACGTCAAGCACTTTCCGATGGTCCGTCGCCTCAAGCCCGCCTTCTGAGCCGGCAGCACGGACCCGTAGCGTTGTGACGGTGACGGATCTGAGGTTGGTCGACACCGACGGCGAGGCGCCGAGCACGGGCGTACAGCGCTTGACCACCCTCGTCCTCATCTGCGCCGCCGCATACGTCACGCTCGCTGTGTACGTCTGGCACGTCCACGGGCCGACCCGCGTCGACCGGGCGATAGGCGGCTACCCGGTCTTTGGCCATGGCTCTGTCCAACCGCCCGTGCTGTGGGTCGTGCACGGGTGGTGGAACGTCGCCCACGTCGCCGACGCAGGGTCGGTGCAGGTTGTGTTCACCATTGCCGGCTTCGTCGCGATCGTCGGCGCCGTCCTCCGCCAACGGCTCGTCGCGATCGTCGCGCTCACCGGACCGGTGCTGGCCGGGCTGATCGAGCTGGTGTCCAAGCCGGTCGTGCACCACATCAAGGGCACGGCCGAGTCCTTTCCCTCCGGACATGTCGCCTTGGCCGCTGCCCTCGGTGCCGCAGTCGTCTTCGCCTCCTACCGGGTGGGTGGGCGG
>CADDZP010000605.1 GCA_902812475.1 Actinomycetota bacterium
GTCCCCGACGCCGACGTCGACCAGGTCAACCTGGCCGCCAAGGTCGGAGACGGCGACCGCGTCTACGTCCCCCGCCGCGGCGAGACGGCGCCGCCCTCTGCCAGCGGCACCAGCGGTGTGGGCGGCACGAGCGGGCAACAAGCCGGGCCCGTCAACCTCAACACGGCCACGCCCGAACAGCTCGACGCCCTGCCCGGGGTCGGTCCGGCGACGGCCAAGGCCATCGTCGACTACCGCACCAAGCACGCTCGTTTCCGAACGGTCGATGACCTTCTCTCCGTGCCCGGCATCGGCCCGGCCAAGCTGGCCAACCTCAAGTCCCTCGTCCGGGTGTGAGTCACCCTGTGAGCGAGGGCGTCACGACCACTGGCGTAGCGACGGGCGTCGGCGCGACAGCGGGGGTCAGTGGCGTTGGCGGTGCCGGAGGCGGCGGCGGCGGTGGAGGCGGCGGTGCCACGACGCGCAGCCGCACGATCTGCGCCTTTCCGGTGTTCGTGCGCCAGGTGAACCACACGGCGCCGTCGGGTCCGGCCGCCAGATCCATGAGCTCGGCGCCTATGTAGACGTGATCGGTGGCGAACCCGTCAGCGGGCATCGTCCCGACCTTGGTGGGAAGGAAGTAGCCGACCCACCCTGCTTGTCGGGCCCCGCGGCGATGGACAGAGGGAACGGACTGTTCGGGAACCGGGTCACGTCGCCGTTCGGCGTCACCGCACCCGCCGAGGAGTCGTTGAATCCGGCGTACCACACGCGGCCGTCGGGGCCGGTCACGATTCTGTTCGGTTCGGGGCTGTCCGGAAGGGGATATTCCGTGATGGCGTGCGAGTTGGGGTCGATGGCGCCCAACTTGCTTGGCGATCTATCGCTGAACCACACACGCCCGTCGGGGCCACTCGTGATCTTGTACGGGGTGCTGTGCGGTGTCGGGGCGTGAACTCCTCCAACCGCACCGTCGGGGCCAGTCGCGATGGCGTACGGCTGCGCGTCCGGCGTCGGCACGTGATAGCTGGTCAGCGCGCCCGGGCGTGAGCTTGTCGACGTCGTTCGTGCCGAGAGCCGTGAACCACATGTTCCCGTCGGGACCCAGGGTGATGTCTTGAGGTGACGTGCCGTCGGGAAGGGCTCGGACCTCGAACGCCGACGGCTGATGCTGGACTCGGGCCAGGCGGGCGCCAACGGTTCGGTGACCCAGACATCCCCGTTGGCAGGCCGCAGCACGTTCTGGGGCCCGGCTTCGACGTTCAGGGAGATGCGTTCGATGACCGCTCCGTCCGGCGTGAAGGCGTCGACCTCATCGTTGGCTCGCATGGCGACCCAGAGACGACCTCCACTCGACGTCACGCCCGCCTGGTTCGAGCTCGGGCCGACTGCGAACTGCGTGAACGTGCCCGTTGCGATGTCGTAGCGAGAGAGGAAGCTCTCGATGGTCGTCGGCGGCGGGACTTGACCATCGCGCGTGAACGACAAGGCGCGGTCGGGTCCCGTCGTGACGTCGGTCAGGAGCGAGCCTTGGGGCGGCGGGGCGTCGACTTCGGTGATCGATCCACTCGTCGTGACGCGGCCCAGCTTGCTCGTGCCGCGTTCGGTGAACCACAAGGCACCGTCGGAACCGGCGGTGAGGGGCGGACGGTACTCGCCCTTCCTTTGCCGCCGTGCGACACGTACGCTTCGGGCGCCGCTTCCCCGGTGGAATTGGTCTCCACGGAGAAGGCGCGTGTCCGACCTCGCAACCGTCCTGTTGGCACTGAGCGCCGCCGCGGGAGCGTGGTCGGCCTGGCCGGTGCCGCTGCCCGTCGCCTTGGCGGCGGTCACGGTCGCCCTGGTCGCCCGGTGGCCCATGCTGCTCGTGGTCGCGGTCGCGCTGCTGACCGGCACGCTTGCAGCCCGCTCGTGGGCCGGGTTGCACTCGCCGCCGGAGTCGACGTTCCAGGGCACGGTGACTTTGGTCGGTGACCCCGCGCCCGTCGACAACGAGACGCGCGTCGAAGTGCGCATCGACGCCAAGCGGGTCGAGGCGTGGGCGCATGGCCGCAACGCCCGCCTGCTCGCCGACCGGCTGGCCGGGGAGCGTGT
>CADDZP010000606.1 GCA_902812475.1 Actinomycetota bacterium
GGTCGGAACACGACGACCGGGTCGAGCATCTGACCGGCGAGGACCAGGCGGCCGAGAACCTGTCCAACGAGTCACCGGTGTAGACGGCGCCGCCTGGCGCCAGGAAGGAGATGGGCATGGCCCGCTGCGAGGTTTGCGGCAACGACTACGACAAGGCGTTCGAGGTGGTCGCCGCCGGTGTCCACCACGTGTTCGACAGCTTCGAGTGCGCCATCCATCGCATGGCGCCGGTGTGCGAGCACTGCGGCTGCCGGGTGATCGGCCACGGCACCGAGGTCGACGGCCAGTTCTTCTGCTGCGCCCAGTGCGCTCGGGAGGCCACCGCCACCGACCAGGTCCGCGACCGAGCCGACACCGAGCCGCTCGAAGCGGTGCCAGCCGGCCCGTGACCACGCCCGACCAGCCTGGTCCCGAGGGCCAGGGGGGCGAGGCGGTTATCGAGCCGGCCAAGTTGCTGCGACTGGCCACAATGGTGCGCCAGGTCCTCGAGGAGCTGCGCCACGACGGGTTTGGCGACGCCGCCCGCAAACGTCTCGACACGCTGTACCACGCCTCGATGGACGAGCTGGGCGACGTGTTGTCCGAGGATCTTCGCGCCGAGCTGGACCGGCTGACCCAGCCGGTGGGAGGCCAGCCGACGCCGTCGGAACCCGAGCTGCGGGTGGCCGAGGCGCAGCTGGTGGGCTGGCTGGAGGGATTGTTCCAAGGCATGCAGGCCAGCGCCCTGGCCCAGCAGGCCGAGCAGCTGCAGGCCCTGCAGCGCCAGCAGCACGACCAGCAGCAGGCCGACCGCCGTCGCAGCTCTTACCTGTGAGCCGTGGCCCCCGCTGCGCTGGCCGAGACCCACCTGTCGGTGGTGGTGTTCGTCGACGACCGCGCCTACAAGCTCAAGAAGCCAGTGCGCACCGGCTTCGTCGACTTCTCCACCCCCGAGGCACGCCATGCCGCCTGTGTCCAGGAGGTCGACCTGAACCGTCGGTTGGCGCCCGACGTCTACCTGGGCGTCGCCACCGTGGCCGGACCGGACGGCGAGGTGTGCGACCACCTCGTCGTCATGCGCCGCATGCCCGACGACCGGCGCCTGTCCACTCTCGTCACCCGCGGCGCCGACGTTGCCGACCAGCTCGACCAAGTGGCGGGTGTGGTGGCGCGGTTCCACGCGGACGCCGAGCGCTCACCCGTCATCGACGGGGCGGGCCGGGTCGAGGAGGTACGGCGCAACTGGTCCGACAACGTCATGCAGATGCGCCCCTACCTGGGCACCGTGCTGGACGAGGCGACGGCCAGCGAGGTCGAACGGCTGGCGCACCGCTACCTGGACGGGCGGGGCGCGTTGTTCGAGGCGCGCATCGCCGCCGGCAGGATCTGCGACGGTCACGGCGACCTGCTGGCCGACGACATCTTCTGCCTCGACGATGGCCCCCGCATCCTCGACTGCGTGGAGTTCGACGACCGGCTCCGGCACGGCGACGTGGTCGCCGACGCCGCCTTCTTGGCCATGGACCTCGAACGCCTGGGCGCCCCGCGGCTCGCCGAGCGGTTCCTCGACGCCTACGCCCGCCACAGCGGCGAGCGATGGCCGGCCTCGTTGGCCCACCACTACCTCGCCTACCGAGCCCATGTCCGGGCCAAGGTGACCTGCCTGCGACACGACCAGGGCGACCCCGACGCGGCCGAGGCCGCCAGGCACCTCCTGGAGCTGACGCGCGCCCATCTCCGGCAGGGCCGGGTCCGGCTGGTGTTGGTCGGCGGCCTCCCTGGGAGCGGGAAGTCGACGCTGGCCGCCGCCCTCGGCGAAACCGAGGGCTGGCCGGTGCTGCGCTCCGACGTCGTGCGCAAGGAGCTCGCCGGCATCCCGCCCGACCAGCTGGAGACGGTCTTTACCCGCTTCCACCGCGCCGGCCACACCACCGGCGGCATGGGTCCGAGCGGCAACCAGGTTGCCTCGGCGGCCAGCAACGCGGTGACGCCGCGGGCCACGATCTTCGACTTCGGCACGCCCGCGACGATCGACTCCGGCGACAAGTCCTCGACCGTGGTCGGGCTGAAGTTCCGCTCCGACGTGGCCGG
>CADDZP010000607.1 GCA_902812475.1 Actinomycetota bacterium
TCTCTCGACGGTGCTGATGACGGCGATCCCGTCCCGGCCGGGCGGCGCGCACAACACGACCGCGCCCACGCCGGCCACCCGGGCCGGGATCGCCGTCATCAGCACCGTCGAGAGAAGCGGCGCCCGCCCGCCGGGGACGTACACGCCGGCCCGGTCGACGGCCTTGGGGATCTCGCGGACCCGCACACCGGCCCGCTCGTGCACCACCTCGTCGTGCCGCTGCGCCTGGTGGTAGGCCAGGATGGCTTCCTTCGCCTCCTCGAGGGCCGCCCGCAGGGGCGTCGCCAGCCCGTCGAGCGCCCGTTGGCAGGCAGCGGGTGGGACGGTCAGGTCGTCGACAGCGACGCCGTCGAAGCGCTCGGTGTACTCACGCAGGGCGGCATCGCCCCGCTTCTTGACCTCGGCCAGGATCTCGCGCACGGCCTCCACCGGCGCCGCTCCGCCCAGGTCGGGGCGGGGCAGGCGATCGCCGACGTCGAGGCCGGCGCCGCGCAGATCGAGGCGGGCGAGCACCCAACGATGGTACGTGGGTGCTCTGGCAGGACCTTCGGACTGGCGGTCGGACCGGGCGTGGCGGAGGTCGTCGGGTAGACCGTCGGCCATGGCCTCCGACGAAGCCGAGCTGTCCTCGATCACCACCGCCCTCGAGGAGCTGCGACGCCGCATCACCACGCTGGCCGAACGCAACGCCGGCAAGGACGACGAGACGCTGGGCCAGAACCTGTTCGACGTGGAGCGCACCCTCGGCGAAGCGTTGCGCCGGCTGGAGCGCCTCGACACAGCGGGTTGAGAAGACACCGGCGGCGCCCCGAGGGGCGCCGCCGGGGGCGGTCCGGGCGGCGGAACCCGGGCACCGCCAGCGAGGATCAGGTGGCGGGAACCTGGTCCTGCAAGCTTTATGAACGCCGGTGTCGTCGATTTCGTTCCCGGTCGCCCGCCGTCCCCGCCCCTCTTGTCGGGCGCACAGTGGACGAAGGGCAGAAATCGTTCAGCACGCAGTCCTCACAGCGCGGTTTGCGGGCGACGCACACCCGGCGACCGTGCAGGATCAGGCGAAGGCTCAGCTTTCCGCGCTCGTTGGGCGGGACCAACTTGATGAGCTCGAGCTCGACTTTGACCGGGTCGGTCTCGTTCGTCAGGCCGAGCCGGCGGCTCAGGCGCAGGACATGGGTGTCGACAGGGAGGCCCGGAAGGCCGAAGTCCACGCTCCGCACGACGTTGCCCGTCTTGCGCCCGACGCCCGGCAGCGTGACCAGGTCGTCGAGCCGGGCCGGCACCTCGCCTCCGAAGCGCTCCTCGAGGGCCTGGGCCATGGCGACGATGCTCCTGGTCTTGTTCCGGAAGAAGCCCGTCGACTTGATGATCGTCTCCACCTCGTCGGGGTTGGCTCCGGCCAGGTCTGCGGGCGTGGGATATCGCCTGAAGAGCTCGGGCGTGACCATGTTCACGCGTTCGTCGGTCGTCTGGGCCGACAGAATGGTCGCCACGAGGAGCTGGAACGGGTTGGTGTGGGTCAACGCGCACAGCTCCCGGGCGCTGCCCGGGTACTCCTGAGCCAGCCGGGCGATCGTCTCCCGGGCCCGACCCTTGGTGCTCCTGGGAATTCCCACAAAAAGGACGTTACGTCCACCGGCGAACGGGGAATGCTTGCTCCGCGTTAGCACCGGACGCTAAACTGCTAACAGTTGCAAGCGCGAGCGCTCGGCGACGGTGCGGAGGAATCCCGTCCGAGAGCGCTCCCCGACCCCGATGACGGAGGGCCTCAATGTCCCGCACCGCCACCGGGGCCGTTCTCGCCTCCTGCCTGATTGCGCTGTTCCTTGGGCCGGAGCTGGGGTTCGGTCCCATCACTTCGACAAGCCGCGCCGATGAGCGGCCGAGTCCGGTTCCCAAGGCGACGATCGTCGTCCTGCACCCGGCGTTCATCGCCCAACAGACAGTGGCCCCGCTACCGCCGCCTCCCCCGCCCGCGCCCGCTCCGGCCGCGCCCCGGGCGGCGGTCGCCGGCAACGACGTCTGGGCCCGGCTGCGGGCGTGCGAGAGCCCGACGAACGGCGGCACCCGCTAC
>CADDZP010000608.1 GCA_902812475.1 Actinomycetota bacterium
CACCTTGACCTTCTTGCCCTGGCCGATCTTGGAGCGGACCGCAGGCGGCAGCTTGATCCCCAGCCTGACCTTGCCGTCGGGCTTGATCGTCACGTGGACGCGCTTCGGCCGGGCGACGAGCTTGCCGTGGTGATGGCCGTGGTGATGGCGCTTTCTTGCCTTCAGCGTCACCGTGCCATGCAGCTTGCGGTCGATCGTGCTGAACAGCTTCACCCGGGCCCGCTGCTTGCGCCTGCGCTGGACCTTCTTGGCGATCTTCATCTTCACCCTGCCCTTGTCGTGACAGAGCAACGGCTGGGCGTCGTCGTAGCGGTAGGTGTAGATGCCGCGGCCGTAGGTGGCGGCGACCAGCAGGTCGGGATCGTTGGGCTTGAAGCTCATCGTCGAGATCGGCGCGTGCGGCAGGCCGGCGGCCAGCACCGCGTACTTGCCGCCCATGGCGTTGCACGACTCGAACACGCCGATGTCCGTTCCCACCGTCAGCCGCCCGTTGTGCACGACCGACCAGTTCGCCGGCACGTCGGGCAGGTTGCCGCTGATGTCGGTGAAGTGGTCGCCGGCATCGGTTGACACGAATACGTGGCCCGTTCCGATCTTGCTCGTGTCCTCGCCCACGGCGCCGGGGAAGGCCCAGCGGCGTCCATAGCCCGCCAGGGTCGCGTAGACGGTCCGCGGATCCTGCGGATCGATGCGGACCGACGTGATGTAGCGGCTCGGCAGCCCGCGCGCCTTGGCGATGTGCCAGCCATTCGGGCTGTCGGGCTTTCCGGGCTTGTCGCCGCCGACGTTGGTGGCGATCCCGTTGGCGAACGGCGTGCCCTGGGTGATCGTGTCGCAATAGCCGCAGTAGCCGACGTACGCGTAGTCGGTCGTGCTCTTGACCCCGGGGCTGGTGCGCTGTGTGAAGGTGATGTCGAGGTCGTAGGTGCCGGCCGCGTCCCAGTTGACGACCCGGACGACGTAGTCGCCCGGCTTCGGGTCCTTGACCTGCAGGTGCTCGGAGGTGGTCCCGCCGCTCGCGGAGTCGTTGACGAAGGTCAGGTTGCCGCCCTGCTTGCGGTACAGGTAGAGGTCCCAGTCGTCGGCGGAGTCGGCCCAGCTGACGGTGACGTCCATCGCCTTGTCGCCGTCGTTCTGGCCGATCTTGACCGGGTAGTCGTTGTAGGTCCCGGGCACCTGCGTCGGCTGGCCCGTGGTGCCGGACGTCTCGTCGAAGCCCGGGATCGTGTCGGCGCCCTTGTCGTTGTGGTGCTGATCGGCGGTCTTCGGGCCGGTCGGCAGGCCGCCGGACGTGGTCTCCGAGCGCACGTCGACGGCCGAGAGCTGGTTGTCGGGATCGCCGAGCAGCGAGGTCGCGCCGGCGTCGCCTGGGTGCTGCTGGGTGCCGAGATCGAAGACCTTCGTCCAGCTGTCCGAGGTGGTGTTCGGGCCGTCGGTGGTCTCCTCGATGTCGCGACCGCCGATCATCAGGTGATCCGCGTTGTTCGGGTCCATCTCGAACGGCGTGGTGAACTGCGAGCTCGTCAGGTTGGTCGGCTGGATGTCGTTCCAGTTCTTGCCGCCGTCGGTCGTCACGGCGATGTCGCCGTAGACGTACTCCTCGTAGTTGACGTCGCTGTTGTCCGGGTCGACGGCGGTGAATCCCCCGTCCCCGCCGAACACCGTGTACATCGTCCCGTCGGGCTCGATCTTGGCCTGGCCGTTGTCCTGCAGGCCCATGTACAGCGTCCCGTCATTGGCCATCGCTGCGTCGTAGGGCTGCAGCGTGTTCAGGCCATCGTTCGCTCCGGCGACCGGATTGCCGTTCGCGTCGGTCGGCTTGCCCTGGGCCCACTGGTCGTTGGCCAGGTCCTGGCCTGCGGCGACATGCTGCTTGTAGATGCCGCCGTCGTTGCCGACCACCAGCGTCACGCCACCGGAGCCGTCCGGGACCCACAGCGCGGCGTGCTGGTCGGGGTGCGTGGTGTAGGCGGGCACGTTGCCGGCCACGCACACGGGCAGCCCGTTGGTGGCGTTGAGGATCGTGCAGGTGTCGCCGGCGTAGTAGCGCCCGACCACCTTGAACAG
>CADDZP010000609.1 GCA_902812475.1 Actinomycetota bacterium
GGCGGTGTGGCCTCCTCGACCACGACCTGGCCAGAGGGCATAGTCCGCAGGTCTCGGCGCCGACCGGAGAGAAGACGGTGCGACCCCAGTAGGTCGCCCACATCGCCGGCCAGTCGGACGCGGGAGGCGACGAGGATCACCAGGTAGTCGCAGACTCGCTCGAGGTCAGCGACGAGGTGGGACGAGAGCACAACGCTGACGCCCCGTTCGGCGACGATGGCCATGAGGGCCTGGAGGAACTCACGTCGCGCGAGCGGATCGAGGCTGGCCACCGGCTCGTCGAGGACCAGAAGCTCGGGTCGCTTTGCCATGGCGAGCGTGAGTGCCAGTTGGGCACGTTCACCGCCCGAGAGGGATCCCGCGCGCTGACGCGGCTCGAGGCCGAGGTCTCCGATTCGACGGGCGGCCAGGGCCTCGTCCCAACCCGGGTTGAGGTAGGCGCCCATGCGGAGGTGGGCGGCTACGGTCAGCCCGCCGTAGAGCGGGGTCTGTTGGGCGAGGAACCCGACCTTGGCGAGTTGGGCCGAGGTCTCGCCGGGCGGCTGCCCGAGCACCCTGACCGCGCCCGCGGTGGGCGACAGCAGCCCGACGGCGAGGTGCAACAACGTGGTCTTGCCGGCGCCGTTCGGTCCCACGAGGCCGACCACCCGGCCGGCGGGGATCGCCAGCGTGCAATCGCGCAAGGCCCACACATGCCCGAACCGCTTGCCCAGGCCGTCAGTCTCTAGGACGTCGGTCATGCCACACCTTCGGCGAAGGAGTTGCGGAACGCCGTGCGATAAATCGCCTCGATGTCGTCAGGGCCCAGACCGGCGGCCCGCGCCGAGGCGAGCCATTGGGTCATCGAGCGCAGGAAGCGAGCCTGGGTCCGGGGATCGGTGTCAGGAAGCGTTCCCACGACGAAGGTCCCCAGGCCCGGCCGGGCCCGGACGAGACCGTCACGTTCGAGATCCCGGTAGGCCTTGAGGACGGTGTTCGGATTGATCGCGAGCTTGGTCACGACCTGCTGGGCCGTCGGCAACTGGTCGCCGGGCTCGAGAAGGCCGAGGCGTACGGCCTGGCGCACCTGCTGGACCAGCTGGAGGTAGGTGGCGACGCCGGATGCGGCGTCGAGATGGAACTCGATCATAATATGCTTCCACTATTCGGTTAGTGGAACCATACGGCGAAGAACGTGATCACGCAAGGGCTCTCGATACCGGTGTCATCGGCACACAGCTCGCTGATCGCGTAGAAGACGGAGCGATGTCGCACCACTCCGAAGGTGACGCGTTGTTGCAGGCCAGGCGTGCATGCAAGAGCTTTGGCTCGGGACCCGGGATACCTGCTGAGCGGCCTCGATCGGCCGTCCTCTGGCGAAATTTGGTTGACCGGTCGGCGACTCGACCAGTTGAGCGAGCGTGCGTTGGCCAAGTTGCGCCGAACGACCGTGGGGTTCGTGTTCCAAGCGTTTCACCTCATCGACGAGCTCACCGCGCTCGAGAACGTCGAACTGCCCATGTTGCTGGCCGGGCGGCCGTCGGTCGGCGCGCGCCGGCGAGCCATCGAGCTGCTCGGGAGTGTGGGTCTCGCCCATCGGACCGAACACCTGCCTGCAGCGCTGTCGGGGGGCGAGCAGCAGCGGGTTGCGATCGCACGCGCCGTGAGCAACGAGCCGACAGTCATCTTCGCCGATGAACCGACTGGCAACCTCGACAGCCACGCCACCGCGGATGTGCTCGAGTTGCTGCAAGCGCTACACGGCTCTGGGCGAACACTGATTCTGGCGACGCATGATCCTGCTGTGGCCGCGACGGCGGGGCGGGTGTTGGCCATGCGCGATGGTTCGCTCCTCGCCGAGTCGACGCCGCACGGAACGTGACGGTCTGATCCGTGCTGCGGATCGTCGGGCGCCTCGCGGCCCACAACGCCCTCCGACGCCCGACGGCCACGCTCTTTTTCGTGCTCGTCGTCGCCACGGTCGCCGTCACCGCGACGCTGGCGATGATTATCGGTGTCGGCGCCAGCAGCCTCTACAAAAAGACGCGAGCGGCCACGTCCGGACCCGACGTGATCGGCGTCAGCC
>CADDZP010000610.1 GCA_902812475.1 Actinomycetota bacterium
CGCTACCGCGCGCCGGCGCCGAAGTAGCCGCCCACGAGGACGGCGCCGGCGCGCGGTAGCGAGCCGCCAGCTGAGCGCACGAGTGAGCCCAGGCGGGCGCCGATCGGGACCTCGAGCACGCCGGGTCGTTCGACGGCGCCCGACACGGTGACGAGCACGGTGCCGGGTTCGTCGGCGGTGCCGTTTTCCCGGAACCACTCGGGACCCCAGCGGACGATCTGGGCGACGTGGGCGAGCGTCTCGATGTTGTCGACCAGCGTCGCTCGCCCGTCGACGCCGGCCTCGAAGGGCCGGGGCGGGGTGTTGGTCGGCTTCGCCTCGCCGCCATTGAGCCAGTGGACGAGAGCGGTCTCCTCACCGGCGACGTAGCGGTGGGGGATGGCGGCGACCCGGAGGATCCCCGCCGACGGCTCGGTCCGGCACCGCTCGGCGATGGCGGCGCGGATGGCTCGCTGGGCAGACGTCTGCGTGCGGTCGATGCAGACGACGACCTCGCTCGCCCCCACGGCCGTCGCCGCCAGCAGGGCGCCGTCCAGCACGAGGTGGGGGTTGCGCGTGAGGAGGAACGCGTCCTTGGCGCTGGCCGGCTCGCCTTCGGCGCCGTTGGCGACCACGACCGGGCGGCGGCGGTAGCGCTCGGCCACGGCTGCGAACTTGCGCCCGGTAGGGAAACCGGCGCCGCCGCGGCCGCGAAGGCCGGACCGCTCGACGGCGGCGATGATCTCCCCGGGCCGGCCGTGAGGCGCCGGATAGCGCTGTCGGTGCGTCGCCAGATCGACGGCGGACGGGTCGTGGGTGACGCCGGCCAGCAGGCGGGGGAACTGAGGGACGTCGTTGTCGATGGCGTCGTCGACGACGACGGGCACGGCGGTCATCAGGTGACACTCCGGGGACGAGGCTGGTGCATCGTCGGGTTCCTGGGGTGCCCTCCGGCGAGGGCGAGGCGCCAGCAGACGGCGGCCACGACGGCGACGACGGCGACCAGGTTGATGAGCTGCAGCCACGGCTGGCCGTTGTCGCTGCCGGCGCCGAGACCGTGCAGGACGGCGACGGGCCAGCAGGCGTAGGCCAGCCAGTGCGTCGCCCGCCACACGCGGTAGCCGAGGCGGACCCGCACGACGCTCGTGATGATCAGCGCCGCCAGCATGTCGAAGGCGATGGCGCCGACGCCCATCCACCACGGCGAGTACTTGGAGATGAAGGGGACGACGGCGTCGACCCACCGGAGAGGGACGAAGCCGTCGATGACGCCGGTGGCGATGTGCACGACGAGGAAGACGACCGCCAGCAGCGAGACGTTCTTGTGCAGGCCCTCGACGACGAAGCGGGGCCAGCGGGTGGTGGCCCAGCGGGCTGCGGTCGTCACACCGAGGACGACCGACGTGGTCAGCAGGATGAGGCTGACCACGCCGCTCCCGCGCATGAGATACCAGAGCGCCCTGGAGGTGACGACGGCGATGGCCATGGCCTTGGACCTACGCCGCCTCGTCGGCGGGCCACCCGCCGACGCGAACGATCGAGCCTTCTGGCAGGACGAGACGGGCGGGGAGTCCGAGCGAGTCGAGCCAGCCGGGCGCGTCGGTGCCGCGGATGATGGCCGCGGTCGAGGCGATGTTGGCGTCGACGCACGAGGCGGCGGCCACCGTCACCGTGCGCCACACCACGTCGGCCGGCCACCCGGTTCTGGGGTCGACGATGTGGTGCAGCGGCCGGCCGCCGCGGGCCCACTTGCGGACCGTCGTGCTCGACGTCGCCAGTCCGCCGCTCTGCACGAGAATCGTCTGGCCGTCGGCGGCAGGGTCGGCGTCGTGCCAGTCGGTGACGCGCACGTCCCATCCGCGGCCGGGGGGCGGGCCTGTCACTGCGATGTCGCCGCCGAGGGCGACGAGCACGCCGCAGCCGGCGCGTTGATGGGCCCGAGCGGCGGCTCGGTCGGTGGCGAGGGCCTTGGCCGTGGCGCCGAGGTCGAGGGTGACGCCCTCGGGGATCCTCACCGTCTTGCTCTGGCCGTCCACGCGGACCATGCGCCAGCCTGGGACCTCGACCACTTGGGCGATGGGCTC
>CADDZP010000611.1 GCA_902812475.1 Actinomycetota bacterium
TGTTCTCGCCGTCGACGAGGAGGTAGGTCATCCGCTCGGCCATGCGAGGACTCTCCCACACGGCCGGCGCGTTCAAGGCCGGTAGACGACCTTGAACGACTAGACGACCTCGTCGCCCGACACGGCCTGGACGACCTGCAGCATCGACGGGATGCTACGGCGCCAGCACCGTGTGAAGGCGCAGCGGCAGTGGTCCCACAGTGGACGCGGTGAGCACCTCGACTGGGAGAAGAACGCCGAAGGACGTGGCCGCCGACTCGTCGTGGTGCTGGTACCGAGGCGAGCCGTCGACCGCGATGGCGCGGCCACGCGGCACGTGCAGACGGGCCGTCACTTGATGAACGCCGTCACCGACGATCTCGTCGTCGATCTCGATCCGGTCGCCTTCGACGTGCCAACGGCGGCGGTGGACGGGCCGCCCGAGCAATCGCGTGTACCCGTCGTGCGACGCGACCACGTCGATGACGCCGCCCTCGGCGGTTACGCGCTCGAGCGTGCAGCGGGCGAGCCGGGCGGCCCGGAACGCTCCCCAGACCTCGGTCTGGTCCGTGCCATCGACCTCGACGGTGTTGTGGGCGGCCGTCGACCGCTCGTATGCCCGGCGGGGACCCGATCCGTACGTCGAGGTGCCGGTGTCGACCACCACTCGAGCGCCGTCCACGGCGAGCTCGAAGCTCAAACAGTCTGCGTGGGCGTGGGCGGGAAGCTCGGGCGGACACGGCGGGCCCACATCGGCCACCAGGTGCAGCCGTCCGGAGCGCAGAACGACATACCCGGACGGTTCGAGCACTTCCAAGGCCTGTGCAGGCGCGGGGGCGGGACCGAGCAGGGCGACGCGCTCGGGTCCGACAAGCGTGCAGTCGTTGAACAGGGGAACGTCCCCGTCAGGCATCAACATCGAGCCCAGCCAGCGACGCATGGCAGCGATGGCCTCGTCCAAGCTCGCCGGACCGGGCCTTCCGGCGGCAGCGAGCAGCCCGGCGACATCGACGAGATCACCGAGGACTTGGCAGTGGTACGACGGTGAACGCTCGAAGTGACCGCCATCCTCGAGCACCTGGACTGGCAATTGGCGCTCGAGCTCGCCGAGAGGAGCACGGAGCCTACGGTCGTCGTGCATGAACACAGCGGCGCCGATCAGGCCCTTGAGGTTCTTGATGAGGTGGTTCCCGCCGACGTCTCGCTCGACATGCGCCCGCAGGTAGCGGGCGGCGATTATCAGGTCGCCCATGTAGCTGTCCTCGATCTCCTGGCCCCTCACCAACGAGGTGAACACGCCGCACAGATTCCAGACGCGGACGGCAACCACATACGGCGACCAGGCGTCGCCCAACGGAAACGGACTGCTCTCGCGCCAGGAAGCCCACAGAGTTGCGAATTCGTGCCGGGCCCACGTGCGGTCGGGGTGGACCGCGAACGACCACGCCCAATCGAAGTAGTGCAGGTGATATCGCCACAGCTGGGCTGCGTCGGCCTGCAGCCAGTCCCGCTCGGCGCCGAGATCCCGACGTTCCGCCAGGAACTCGAAGCAACCCTCCGCGTTGTCCTCGGCGCTGGGCAGGCCCAGCACGACCTGGCCGTCAAGCGGTTGGAACGCACTGGGCCACCCGGCACCCATGGGAGGCCGGCCTGCCCTGAACAACGAGCGCGCCAGGCCGGGAGCAGCGGCCAGCGCAGCCCGCTGGCCCCGCAGGCGAACGCGATGGGCGACCTGCGAGGCGCTGAGGTGGCGAACGGTGCGCGCGAGAAGCAGCCCGCGCCCGACCCTGCTGTCACTCACGTGAGAAGCGCCGACTCTTCACCGATTCCCACGGAAAATGGCCGCGGGTCATACGCCAGGTCGCGGCGGGCGTCGGCGATGTCGAACGCCTTGTCCTCGGCCAGGCGCTCCAGCTGCTCGGCGCGAAGACGCGGGCGCGGCGCGACCCGTTCGTACATCCGCACGGCCGACACGGCAGGCGCCAACGGCACCGAGACGAGACGGGGCGATGCCCCGGCGGCGGCCGCTTCCTCGACGACGGCCCGCAACGTGAGGGCTTCGGGACCGGCGATGTCATAGGCA
>CADDZP010000612.1 GCA_902812475.1 Actinomycetota bacterium
ACGGCGCCACCCGCTCCGGCAGCGGCACCCCCGCCTCCTCCGCCCGAGCCCGAAGGTCTGCCGGCTCGTGCCGAGGCCAGCGCCGAGCCTGCCCCGAACGGTCAGGCACCGGGGCCGGCACCGAGCGCGGACACCCTTGCCATCCCCGGCTACGACACGCTGTCCGCGTCGCAGGTGGTGCAACGCCTTGACGGGTTGTCGGCCGATGAGCTCGAGGCGGTACGGGCCTACGAAGAGTCGGGCCGCAAGCGCAAGACGATTCTGGCGAGGGTGCAGCAACTCCAGTCGGGGAGCTGAGTGGAGGGCGTCCGTCCCGCCACCGAGGACGACCTGGCCCGTCTGGCCGACCTCGCCCGCGCCGCCATCGCCGAATTGAGCCCGATGAAGGGTGGCGCCGTGTGGGCGGCGCGCGAGGCGCGCACCGAACCGGTCGAGGACAGTCTCAAGGTGTCCCTCGCCGACGAGCACACCCACGTCGTCGTCGGCACCATCGACGGCTTCGTCATCGGCTACGCCTGCGTCCACGTCGAAGTGCTCAACGACGGGTCACGCTTGGGCGTGATCGACGACATCTTTGTCGAGGAGGGGGCCCGGGAGGTCGGCGTCGGCGAGGCAATGATGGCCGACCTGGTCGCGTGGTGCCGGGCGGACGGATGTGCGGGGATCGACTCCATGGCTCTGCCCGGTCACCGGTCCGCCAAGAACTTCTTCGAGGAGTCGGGGTTCACGGCCAGGAAGCTGGTGATGCACCACCGTCTCACCGCCGAGGACACGTGACGGTCGGGCTCGAGAGCCACGGGGGACCACGGCCGGAGGTGGCCGTGGGTGCCATCGCCGTCGACAACGAGCGGCTGTTGCTCGTGCGCCGTGGCCACGGTCCCGCCGCCGGCCTGTGGTCGGTGCCAGGCGGGCGTGTCGAGACGGGGGAGATGCTGGTCGAGGCGGTCGTGCGCGAGCTGGCCGAAGAGACCGGGCTCGAGGGGGTCGCCGACCGGTTCGTGGGGTGGGTCGAGCGCATCGGCGACGGCTATCACTACGTCATCCTCGACTTCGTCGTGACCATCCTGGATCCCCGCGAGCCCGTGGCCGGCGCAGACGCGGCCGAGGCGGCGTGGGTGCCGCTCGACGAGGTCGTCGAACGCGGCTTGGTGGACGGCCTCGCCGAGTTTCTCCACGAACACGGCATCATCCGTGTGATCGCGACGGACTGACCGGACTGGCCTCAGCGGCCCTTCCATTCGGGCGCACGCTTCTCGATGAACGCCCGCGGCCCTTCGGCGAAGTCCTCGCTGCGGATGACGTCGCCGAATGCCTCGTCGGTCAGGCGCCAGCCGACATCGTCGCCGGCGCCGAGCGAGCCGAGCATCACGTGCCGGCTGGCCCACACAGCGAGCGGGGCGTTGGCGCAAACCCGCTCGGCCAGGGCGATGGCGCCGTCCAGGGCGTGGCCGTCCTCGACCAGGTCGTTGACGAGGCCGAGCTGATACGCCCGCTCGGCGGCGATGGGATCGCCGGTGAGCGCGAGCTCGAGGGCGACGTTGCGGGGCAGGGCGCGCGGCAGCCGGAACAGACCGCCGGCTGCGGCGACCAGCGAGCGCTTCACCTCCGGGATGCCGAAGGCCGCCCGTCTCGAGGCGACGACCAGGTCGCAGGCGAGCACGATCTCGCAGCCGCCGGCGAGAGCCGGGCCGTCCACAGCCGCAACGATCGGCTTCTTGCGCTCGCGGCGGGCGATGCCGGCGAAGCCGCCCCTCTCGGTGAGCAGGTCTTGGGGGCGACCGGCAGCGATCACCTTCAGGTCGGCGCCGGCCGAGAACACGGGGCCCACGCCGGCGACGACACCCGCCCAAAGATCGGCATCGTCCTCGAGACGGTCGATGCCGGCCTCCATGGCCTGGGCCACTTCACCGTTGACGGCGTTGCGGGCGTCCGGTCTGTTGATCGTCAGGACAGCCACCCGTCCCCGCGTCTCGAACTCGACCACTACGCGCTCTCCTGTTGCTGGGCCGCCTCCGGTTGCTGTCCCGTCTCCTGCTGCTGACCCGGCTCGGCGGACGTCGAG
>CADDZP010000613.1 GCA_902812475.1 Actinomycetota bacterium
CACGTATTCCTTCGGCCGCTACTTCGAGCCGCGCGGCGCTCAGCGCGTGCTGATGTCGGGCTATCTGGGCTCAATCGGGTTCGGATATCCGGCGGCGACCGGCGCCTGGGCGGCGACCGGCGGCTCGCGGCCGGTGATCGCGGTAACCGGCGACGGGGGCTTCGGCCAGTACATGGGTGAGCTGCTCACTGCGGTCAAGCACGACATGAACATCACCCACGTGCTGATCAACAACGGCCAGCTCGGCAAGATCTCAAAGGAGCAGCGCGCCGGGGCTTGGGACGTGTGGCAGACGCAGCTTCACAACCCGGACTTCTCCAAGTACGCGGACTTGTGCGGGGCGCTCGGGATCCGGGTCACCGAGGCGGGACAGCTCGACGAGGCGCTGGCGGCGGCGCTGGCGCATGACGGCCCGTCGATGGTCGAGGTCGTAGCCGACCCGGAGCTCGTCTAGGTGGGGCTGGCGCCGCTGCCGGGGTCGTTTGCCGCGACCCGCGACGCGCTGCACCTCGTGGCCGAGCGGTTGGTGGCGCCGGCGCGCAAGCCCCACAACGAGATCGCCCTGATGGCGACGGCGGGTGGCTTCGGCACGCCGCCGTTCGAGTTCGGCGGCTCGCGACTGCAGGTGCGGGTCGAGGGGGTCGACCTCGTGGTCGAGCGAGATGGCGAGATCACCCGCGGGCCGGTCACGAGCCTCGCCGCCGGTGGCGAGCTGCTCGGGCCTGAACTGCTCCTGGACGGCCTCCCCGAAGACACCGACCCGCTGGCGATCGATCCGGTGGCGGCCGATGCCCTCGCCGACTACTACGCATTCGCACAGGACGTGCTCGAGCGGCTGATCGCCGAGCTCGGCGCCGCCACGGACCAGCCCGAGCCGATTCTCTGGCCGGAGCACTTCGACCTCGCGATCGAAGCGGGTTCGCAGGCCCAGGGAGCGCGCGCCACCTACGGGGCTTCGCCCGGCGACGAAAACCACGCCGAGCCGTACATGTACGTGGCGCCGTGGACGGCGCCGCCCCGGGGGGAGGGGTGGAACGCGGTCGGATTCAGCGGAGCGGAGCTGACCTACGGCGAGCTGGTCGCCGCGGCCGATCCGGACGCGACCGCGCTCGAGTTCTTCCTCGCCCGCCGGGCAGCGCTCGAAGCCGGCTGAACCTGCGCCGCACGGCGCTGGGTATGTTGCGCCGGTGCGAGTCGGCGTCCTCACCGGCGGGGGAGATTGCCCCGGGCTGAATGCCGTGATCAGGGCGATCGTTCGCAAGGGCATCGATCAGTACGGCCACGCGATCGTCGGCTTTCGCGACGGCTGGCGCGGGCCGCTCGACAACGACAGCGAGGAGCTCACGATCGAGTCGACGCGGGGGATCCTCCCGCGCGGCGGCACCATCCTGGGCACCTCCCGGACCAACCCCTTCAAACGCGACGGCGGAGCGGAGCAGATCCGCGAGACGATGGAGAGCCTTCACCTCGACGGCCTGATCGCGATCGGCGGCGAGGATACGCTGGGGGCCGCCAACCGGCTGCACTCCGAGCTCGGAGTCAACGTGCTCGGCGTCCCGAAGACGATCGACAACGACATCGGCGCGACCGACATGACGTTCGGGTTCGACACCGCGCTTCAGGTCGCAACCGAGGCGATCGATCGCCTGCACACGACCGCTGAGTCGCACCACCGAGTGATGGTGGTCGAGGTCATGGGCCGGCATGCCGGCTGGATCGCGCTTTACTCGGGGATCGCGGGGGGCGGCGACGTGATCCTGATCCCCGAGCGGCCGTTCGACATCGAGGACGTCTGCCGTCTGATCCGCCGCCGCCACTCGCGCGGGCGCGTGTTCTCGATCGTCGTCGTCGCCGAGGGCGCGATCCCGCAGGAGGGGACGATGGAGGTCGCCGGCGGCGAGACCGACGAGTTCGGCCACGTGCGACTGGGAGGGATCGGCCAGCGGCTCGAGCGCGAGATCGAGCAGCGCACCGGCTTCGAGACGCGGGCCGTCGTGCTCGGTCACATCCAGCGTGGCGGCACGCCGACCGCCTATGACCGCGTGCTGGCGACGCG
>CADDZP010000614.1 GCA_902812475.1 Actinomycetota bacterium
GCGACGATGCGTGCGGCCGTCGCCGCGAGGTCGGCGGCTTCCTCGCTGCCCAGCCGCTTGGTGTTTTCGAGCACGACGCGCCGAACGGCCGCGAGCACGGTCTCGCCATTGGGTCGCTCGCGTACAGCGGCCACAAGGAGGGCCTCGAAGGCTTCCATCCCGCTGTAGAAGAGGTCCTCCTTGGTCGGGAAGTAGTTGAAGACCGTTCCTTCGGAGACGTCCGCCGCCCTGGCGACCTCCGACACGGTGACGGCATCGAAGCCCCGCTCACCGAACAGTCGCCGTGCTGTCTCGGCGATGTGCAGCCGTGTGCGCTCCTTCTTTCGCTCCCGGAGTCCGAGCTCCCCCATCCCCAACCAGCATAGCACTTGACTTAGGGCAACACTAGTTTTAGAGTAACTATAAACTTATAGAGGCCGGAGAAAATGGAGGGCGATCAATGGCGGGTACCGCAAGCGAGATCGAGAGGGTGCTCACGGACTGGGTCGCCGCCGAACTCGCGGGGGACGTGGCCAAGCTCGACGACCTTCTCATCGACGACTTCACGGCCGTCGGCCCCTTGAGATTCGTGCTGCCCAAGCGCGCGTGGGTCGGCCGCTACGAGCAGGGGACGTTCCGCAACGAGGCGCTGCGCCTCGAGGAGGTCGAGACCCGCCTGCACGGCGATGTCGCGCTGGTGACGGCGCATCAGATCCAGAGAAGCGTCTTCGGCGAGTCCGAGGTGCCGTTCACGGACTTGCGGACCACGGTGGTGGTCGTGAATCAGTCGGGACAGTGGCGTCTCGCCGCCGTCCATATGCGCTTCGTCGCCGGGACACCCGGGGCACCGGAGGTTCCGTCGTCGTGACCCCGAGGGCATTCGATCTGCAACGGCGGGTGGCATTGGGCGCCATGGTGGCGGCGGTAGCCGTGGTGACCCTCGACACGACGATCTTGAACGTTGCCATCCCGACGATCCGGTCCGACCTCCACACGACCTTGGGCAGCCTGCAATGGGTCATCGCCGGCTACTCGCTCACACTCGGCAGCCTGCTGATCATCGGCGGGCGCGTGGGGGACCTGGTCGGCACCCGCCGGGCGTTCGTCGCAGGCGCGTTGCTGTTCGCGTCAGGATCGTTTCTGGCGTCGGTGGCGTCGAGCACAACGACACTCGTCGTCGGCGAGGCGCTGATCGAGGGCATCGGGGCGTCGCTCTTGTTTCCCGCCTCGCTCGCGACGTTGTCGAGCACATTTGTCGGACCAGCGCGGGCCAAGGCCTTCGCCCTGTGGGGCGGAGTCGGCGCCGCCTGCGCGGCGCTTGGTCCCGTCATCGGCGGCTGGCTGACCAGCGAGTACTCGTGGCGTTGGGGATTCCGCATCAACGTCGTCGTCGCCCCCCTGGCGGCGCTGGCCGCACTGGCCGCCCTTGCCCGCGATGCCCGTGACCACCGGCGCCCGCGCCTCGATCTCAGGGGCGGTCTCGCCTTGGCCACCGGGCTGATTCTCTTCGTGTTCGCGCTCACCGGGGCACCGGACCACGGCTGGCTGCTCAATCGAGGGCCGGCGGTCGCGATAGGCGGGGTCACGCTCTGGCCCGCCGACTGGAGCGTGTCACCGGTGGCTGTCGCGATCGCCCTCGCTGCGCTCGCGCTCGGCGCGTTCGTCGCCGCGGAGCGGAGAGCTACAGGTGCTGGCCGCGAACCCCTCGTCGAGCTTTCCCTGTTCCATCGTCCCAGCTTCAGCGTTGGCCTCGTGACGGCGGCGGTGGTCGTGATGGCCCAGGCCGGGACGATGTTCGTACTCGCCGTGTTCCTCCAGACCACCCACCAGCTGACGCCGATCGGCGCGGGCCGATGGCTGCTCCCCGTCGGCGTCGCCGCCCTGGCCGGGGAGTATCACAGCGTCGTCGCTCGCACGGCCGCGGCCAGGGCCGACGCGCTCAGGCTGCCGTACCTGTGCTCGTCGGCGGTTCTCGACTCGCTCACCGACGAGCCGACGGACCGGGTCGCGCGCCTGTGCCCGGCGCAGTCCCACGGCTGGCGGGTCTACGCCGACTTCCTGCGCGGCGCCGGCCACC
>CADDZP010000615.1 GCA_902812475.1 Actinomycetota bacterium
ATTGAGCTTGAAGGCTCAACAGGAGGCGTACGGGATGGACCATCTGCAGATTGGCTTGCACAGCACGAGACGGTTGACGTCGGGTCTTGGCCGGTTCGACGCATGGGACGGGACCGGATCACGGATACTTCGTGTCGGGCTCGATGATCTCGTCGGTGGGCATCGGGCGGTCGACATCGTGTCCGATTCATCGGATGACCTGCTCGCGACGTACGAGCGGCTGAAGGCGAAGGGCGCTATCGATCTGGGCAGCGCACCGAGAACATGGCTCGTCGGACACGGGCGGCCCTGGACCGAATCATGACGGACGGCATCACAGCATCCGCGACTCGGTTGGGGGCCGTACGTATGTTTGGGGGTCGATGCCGGATACTCCCGAGCGGCTGCTCCAGGGGCTCGACGCGGAACAACGTGACGCCGTAACAATCGACGCGTCGCCGCTGCGGATCGCGGCGGGTCCGGGAGCCGGCAAGACCCGGGTACTCACTCGTCGTATCGCGTGGCGACACGCCACTGGGGCGATCGATTCCTCCCACGTTCTTGCCCTGACATTCACGCGCGCGGCTGCCGTCGAGATGCGCGCTCGGCTCGAGCTTCTCGGCGTCGCGGGCGCAACCCTGGGCACCTTCCACAGCGTCTGCCTCGCTTTGCTCGCACAGCGCTACCGCGACCTCGGACGTCGGCCGCCAAAGCTCACTCAGTCTCGAAGTCGACTCTGCGGAGCAGTCCTGGAGGCAGCGGGAGAACGAGAGGTGAGCCCACGACAGCTCGAGGCGGAGCTCAGCTGGGCCAACGCCCGAGGCATTGCCGATACCGAATATCCGGTGGCCGCGCTCGCTGCCCGTCGGTCGCTCCCCGTCGGCTTCGAGCGAATGGGCCAGCTGCTTGTTGCCTACCGAGCGGACAAGCAGCGCCGGGGCGTCGTCGATGTTGATGACCTGCTCGTGCTTGTCCTGGCCGAACTCGAGGGTGCCCCGCAGTGGGCGGACGCGCAGCGCTGGCGTTTCCGCCACCTCTTCGTGGACGAGTACCAGGACACCTCGGTCGTGCAGCGGCGGATCCTGCAAGCGCTTTACTCGCCACGCGCAGATCTGTGCGTCGTGGGCGATCCGCGACAGAGCATCTTCGGGTTTGCCGGTGTCGAACCTGACACGTTCGATCGCTTTCCCGAGCACTTTGATGGATCCACGACGGTCGAGCTGCGAACGAATCACCGCTCGCCGGCACAGGTGGTGGCCGCGGCCGATCGCCTACTTCCCTCGGAACTGGGGGTTCCCGCCGCGGAGTACGCCTCCGCTGTCTCGTCGGCCGTCTACGAGTCCGATACCGCAGAAGCGACAGACGTTGCCCGCCAGCTACGGCGCATGGGCGTCCCGTGGCGCCGGTTCGCAGTGCTGGCTCGGACGAACGGCGTGCTCGATCGCGTGGAGGCGGCGTGCCTCGTCGCCGGCGTACCGACGAACCGACCGCAGGATCTCCTACAGCGTTCCGAGATCCGCTACGTCTTGCGGGAGCTGCGGCGGCTGGCGCCCACGACCGGCGCATCCGGGCTCGTCGCAGACATCGCCGAGATCAGCGACGAGGCGCTCACCCACCTCTTCCCTTGGCGGGCCAGAGTCGAGGAGTTCGCCGACGAAGACGAGCCTCAGGTCGAGGAATCGCTCGAGGAAGTCCTGGCACGCCACCACTTGTCCGAGTTCCTGGACCTCCATGCGGAGTTTCGAACCCTCGCACCCCAGGGAACGCTGGAGGGGTTCCTGTTCTGGCTGGAGTCGATGTCGTATCGATCGACGATGGTTCGCCCGATCCTCGGCGCTGTGCAGCTCCGAACCATCCACAGCGCGAAGGGCCTGGAGTGGGACACGGTGTTTCTTCTCGGGTGCGAAGAGGGTGTCTTTCCGCTCATGGGGTCGGACGAGGCCGAGGAGCGCCGCCTTGCGTTCGTCGCCGTCACGCGAGCCGCGCGCCGGCTGATCCTGAGCCGAGCACAGACGCGAACGGATCGCCGCGGCCGTGCGCAGGAGCGAAGCCCTTCACGGTTCTTCGA
>CADDZP010000616.1 GCA_902812475.1 Actinomycetota bacterium
CTCCTACGTCGCCGCCGAACGGCAGCGAGACGTCAGCGTGCGCAGCGGCGGCACGCGCCTCCTCGGCGGCGACGTAGGAGAAGGCGTTGACCTTCGACGACTCGATCGCCGCCAGCGACGCATCGAGCGCCTCGAGCGGCGAGAGCTCACCCGCCCGGAAGGCGTCTACGAGCGAGCAGGCGTCGCGCATCCACGGGGGACCGGCCATCGACCTCACCATAGAGTCCGGCCGATGGACGCCGCCCAGTTCCTCGGCCTCGAGCCGACCGACGAGCCGCACCGGTGGCGTCTTCCGGTACGACAGGACATCACGAGCGGGCTGGGCGCCCTCTTCGGCGGTGTGGGACTGGCCGCCGCCGTGGAGGCCATGGAGCAGCACACCGGCCGGCCGCTCGTGTGGGCCACGGCCCAGTACCTGTCCTTCGCCCGCCCGCCGTCGGTCGTCGACATCGAGGTCGTCGACGCCGCCGTCGGCCACAAGACGAGCCAGGTGCGGGCCACCGGCCACGTCGAGGACCTCGAGATCTTCACGGTCAACGCCGCCGTGGGCAGCCGTGACTTCCGTGCCGAAGGCACATGGGCCGAGCGCCCCGACGTGCCGCGCCCCGAGGACTGCCCGGCGCGTCCGCTCGACGAGCGCATGAAGGGCAGGCTCGCCTCTCGCTGGGAGATGCGGATGGCCAAGGGGCGCGCGATGGACGAGCTTCCCGGGCCGCCCGGCGACGGCCGAACCGCGTTCTGGGCCCGCATCCCCGATCTGAGGATCTCGGCGCCCACGTTGTCGATCCTGGGCGACATGGTGCCGGCCGGCATCAGCCAGTCCCTCGGCATGCGGGCCGGCGGCAACAGCCTCGACAACACAATCCGCGTCGTGAAGCTCGTGCCCACTGACTGGGTGCTGCTCGACGTCCGCATCCACGCCGTCGCCAACGGGTTCGGCCACGGCCTGGCGCACATCTGGGCCGAGGACGGCACGCTGCTCGCCACCGCCAGCCAGTCGGCCGTCGTCCGCGCCTTTCGAGAGGAGCCGCCTCGTGCCTGACGTCAACGGCGCCCGCTGGGGCCTCACCATCCCCTTCGACAACGTGCCGCTCCACGAGCAGCGGCAGTGGATCGAGGACGTCGTCGGCGCCGGCTACACCGACCTGTGGTCGAGCGAGGCGGGCGGCACCGACGGCTTCACACCTCTCGCGCTCGCCAGCCAGTGGGCGCCGCAAGCCCGCCTCGGCGTTGCCATCATCCCGGCCTTCACGCGAGGCCCGGGGCTCATGGCCATGTCCGTCGCCTCGATGGCCGAGACCGCGCCCGGGCGCTTCGCCTTCGGCATCGGGACGTCCTCGGACGTCATCGTCGAACGCTGGAACGGCATCCCCTTCGACGAGCCGTACAAGCGCACCCGGGACATGGTCCGCTTCCTGCGCAAGGCCCTCACCGGCGAGAAGGTCGATGAGGCCTACGACACGTTCACCGTCCGCGGCTTCCGCCTGGGCCGCGTGCCCGAGGCCCAGCCGCCGATCCTCGTCGGGGCCCTCCGCCCCGGGATGCTGAAGCTGGCCGGCGCCGAAGGCGACGGCGCCATCATCAACTGGCTCTCGGCCGACGACGTCAAGCAGGTGGTGCCCCACGTCGGGGAGGGCAAGGAGGTGGTTGCCCGCATCTTCGTGTGCCCCTCCGAGGACGCCGACGCCGTCCGCAACATGGGCCGCTACGCCATCTCCGCCTACCTGAACGTCCCCGTCTACAAGGCGTTCCACGAGTGGCTGGGCCGGGGCGACGACCTCGGCGGCATGTGGGAGGCGTGGGCGGCGGGGGACCGCAAGGCCGCCGTGGCCGCCATCCCCGACCACGTCGTCGACCAGCTGATCGTCCACGGGTCGCCTGCCGAGTGCCGGGCCCACGTCCAGCGCTACGTCGACAACGGCGTCACCACCCCGGCCCTCGCCATCTTCCCGATGGGCGACGCCCGCCAGGCCGCGCTCGACCTCGCCCCGTCGGCCACCTGACCCCGGCCACCTGACCCCGGCCACCTGACCCCGGCCACCTGACC
>CADDZP010000617.1 GCA_902812475.1 Actinomycetota bacterium
CCGCGTAGCACTCCCGGGCTCGGTCGCTCTACCCTCGGCGCATGCGAGGCGGGTTGGGGCGACGAGCGGTTGTCGGTGGGTTGCTCGCCGTGGTCATGGGATGGCTCGTCGCGGCCGTCTTCCCGCCCAGTCAGGCCGGGTCCGCCGACGGCCTCGTGCAGGGCTATGCCTTTGCCTACAGCGAACCGACCTCGGACCTGCAGCGTGTCGCGTCGACGGGCGCGAACACCGTGTACCTCGATGTGTACTGGGAGGCGGACAGCCCCGACGCCGACAGCGTGCATCCCTTCTCCGGGACGACGCCGGACACCACGCTGATCTCGATGATGCGGGACGCGTCGGCGGCCGGCCTCCGCGTCGTGCTCATGCCGAAGGTCTGGTGCAACGGTTGCCAATACGGCTGGCGAGGTGACCTGCAGCCGTCTGATCCCCACCAGTTCATGGAAAACTACGGCACGACGATGCTGTCTCACTACGCCCAGCTGGCCGAAGCCAACAACGTCTGGCTCCTTTTCCTCGGCAGCGAGATGAACAATCTTCAGCCGTACGCCGACGACTGGCGGCAAATCGCGAGCCGCGTCCACACGCTGTACCGGGGTCTCATCTCGTATCAGCCGAACTGGGATCGCCTCAGCGACGTCTCGTTTTGGGATGCGCTCGACATCGTGACCGTGTCGGCGTATTTCCCGCTGACGACGACAGAACGGCCGAGTGTGGCCCAGCTCAAACAGTCGTGGCGCTCGTCACAAGTGGACCCCTGGCGGGGGCAGGACTGGTTCGGCGCGCTGCAGCAGCTCGCCAAGTCCACCGGGAAGGGCGTCCTCATCGGCGAGGTCGGCTACCGGTCGTCGACGACGGCGGCGGCCCATCCCTGGTTCGAGTGGGACACGACCTCCACGCCTGACCAGGCAACGCAGGCCAACGCCTACGAGGCCCTGCTCGAGACGTTCTCGAGCCAACCTTGGTGGCTCGGCGTCATCTGGTGGCAATGGCGAGGGACCGACCAGGATGCAGGCAGCACCGACATGTCGCCGAAGGGCAAACAGGCCGAGCAGCTGCTCACGAAGTGGTGGGCGCAGGGCTGGCGCCCGTCGGACGAAGCGGCACCCGGGGCCGGCGGCGCACGCACCGCAGGGGCGCCGGCCGGGACGACATCCAGGCCCGGCGCATCCGTGAAGGCCAACACGATCACGTCGGCCACTGCCGGGCCGACGTCGACTGCCGCAGCGCAAACGGACTCGCCGGTGACCGCGGGAGCCGGGGACGGACTGGCGGTCGCCGGCGCTTCGTCGGCACCAGGAAGCCCGTCGTCGCTGGTGAAGCTCGCCCGCAGCTCCGACCGGCGTCATTTGCCTGTCGCCATCGCCGTTGCCGCGCTGTTCGCCATGGCCGCGGCGCTGATGAGCGTCGGGTTGCGGCGGGTCAGGTTGCCGCGAAGCGCGACCGCGTAGCGGCGAGAAACGACTCGATGAGCACCAGGCCGTCGGTCGAGCCCAGCAGCTCATCGCTGGCTCGCTCCGGGTGGGGCATCAGCCCGACGACGTTGCCTTCGGCCGAGCAGATCCCGGCGATGGCGTCGGTGGCGCCGTTGGGGTTGTCGACGTAGCGGAGCACGATCCGGTCGCCGGCCCGCAGCTCGGCGAGCGTCTCTGGCGAGCACGTGTAGTTGCCCTCGAAGTGGTTGATCGGCAGGCGCAGCGCCTGGCCCTGCTCGGCGTTGGCCGTCAGCACCGACTTCGTGCTGTCGACGCGGACGTCGACCGTGCGGCAGAGGAACTTCAGCCCCGCGTTCTTCTGCAGGGCCCCCGGCAGGAGCCCCGCCTCGGTGAGCACCTGGAAGCCGTTGCAGATCCCCAGAACGGGACCGCCGTCGCGAGCGAAGTCGGCCACCGCCGACATCACCGGACTGAAGCGGGCGATGGCGCCGGGCCTGAGGTAGTCGCCGTGGGCGAAACCGCCGGGCAGCACGACGACATCGACGTCACCGAGCGACGCGTCGCCGTGCCACAGGAGCTCGCCTTTCCCCCCGGCGCGCTCCACCGC
>CADDZP010000618.1 GCA_902812475.1 Actinomycetota bacterium
CTCCCCCGCCGCTCGCCAGCGCTCGAGCCGCTCCACGGCGACGGGCAGCAGGTCGTCGTCCCAGTCCCACGAGTCCCGGTAGTTGTTGGCCAGGATGGCGAGGCGCACCGCCATCGGGTCCCACTCCTTGACCAGGTCGCTGACGAACACGAGGTTGCCGAGCGACTTGGACATCTTCTCGCCGCCGAGGCGCACCATCCCTTGATGCAGCCAGTGGCGCACGAACTGCTGGCCGGTGGCCGCCTCGGACTGGGCCGCCTCGCACTCGTGGTGCGGGAAGATCAGGTCGGAGCCGCCGCCGTGAAGATCGATCGTCGTGCCCAGCTCCCGCAACGCCAGCGCCGAGCACTCGATGTGCCAGCCGGGGCGGCCGGGCCCCCACATCGACGGCCACGACGGCTCGTCGGGCGCGGAGGGCTGCCACAGCACGAAGTCGAGCGCGTCGCGCTTGGCCGGGTCGTCAACGTTGCCGCCCCGCTCGGCGGCCAATGCCAGCATCTCCTCGCGGGACAGGTGGCTCACCTGTCCGAAACGGTCGAACGACGAGACGCTGAAGTACACGGCATCGCCCGCCTGGTAGGCGTAGCCCCGGTCGAGGACCATGCCGATGAAGCCCAGGATGTCGTGGATGGCCGACGTGGCGCGCGGCTCGCTGAATGGCTCGAGGACGCCGACGGCGAGCATGTCGGCCTGGAACCGGGCCGTCTCCTCTGCCGCCAGATCGAGGTAGTACACGCCGAGCTCCCGCGCCTTGCGCAGGATGTCGTCGTCGACGTCGGTGATGTTGCGGACACATTGCGTCCGGTGGCCCATGTCGCGCAGCCGTCGCTGGAGGATGTCGTATGTGACGTAGACCGCGGCGTGGCCCAGGTGGCTGGCCGCGTACGGCGTGATGCCGCACGTGTACATCGTCACCGTCGGCCCGGGCTCGAAGGGAACGACCGCCTGGCGGGCCGTGTCGTAGAGCCGAAGAGCCACGGGGCCTAGACGTCGAGGCCGGTCAGGCGGATGGCGGCGCGCGTCTTGTAACGGACGTTCACCTGCAACAGCACGGCCGTAAAGGACTCAATCGGCGCTGCCGCCGCCAGCGAGCCGGCCTGGACAGGGCGCAGGCCCGGCACCTTGGCCACCAGCTGGGCTGTCGTCTCGGCGGCGTCGGGATGGTCGGCACAGATGAGCACGTCGCTCTCGAGGGCGTGGTCGAGGTCACCGAGGGAGTGAGCTGGAAGGTGGTGGAAGGCGCCCGCCACCCTCGCCGCTGGGACGGCCGCCTGCACACCGGCGGCGATGGAGCCACGCCCGGGGACGAGCGGCACGAACTCCTTGCCCAGCCTCGTGAGGGCGTTCGCCATGGAGATGACCACCTTGTCGGCGAGGTGCTCGCCGACCGAAGCGGCCGTCGTCGCCGCCGCGTCCCACGGCGTCGCCACCACGACGATGTCGGCCTGTGCCGCTTCGGCGTTCTCCCGTCCGAGCAGGGCGAGGTCGCGGTCGGGCCACCTGTCGCGGAGCTCCTGGCACATCTGCTCGCCTCGCTCGCGGGAACGAGACCCGATCACGACGTCGACACCCGACGACGCCAGCCGCGCCGCGAGTGCCTTCCCCGCCGGCCCCGTCCCTCCGAGAATCCCCACCTGCATTGGCGTTGCAGGTTACGGGAGTCGTTGCCGTTCGCCCCGATGGCCGCGGTCCGAAGGGAAGGCCGTGCTAGGGACGGCCGGGCCAGCCGCCGCTCACAGCCAGGTCGCGCACCACCGCATTCCCGAGCGACGCCGTCGCCCGGCGGTTGATCTCGGCACCTGCGACGGCGCCGATGAGAAACGGCGCCAACGACGAGGTGTTGCGCAGCGTCCGCCGCATCAGTCGGCGGCGCACCAGACGTATGACCTCGTTGCGCGTGCTCCGCCCGAGCATGTCGGCCAGCCCGCCGCCCGTCGTGAACGTCTGCGTCGTCACGCCCCGCCGCTCCGCCCACGCCTGCGCGAGCCGGAGGGCGCGGTCGGTGCCGTGGCCTGGAACGGGCCTGCCGTAGACCTCGTG
>CADDZP010000619.1 GCA_902812475.1 Actinomycetota bacterium
TCAGCGGGTTGAGCACGATGATGTAGGCCATCGTGAAGAAGGTCACGATGCCGCCGCGGACCTCGCGTCCCACGGTCGACCCACGCTCGGTGATCTGGAAGAAGCGGTCCACGGGCGGACATGGTGCCAGAGCAGAGGGACCCCGCTGCGCCAGCCGCAGGTAGGGTCCGGTCCGTGGAACCGCGAGCCAGCGAGCCCGAGGCCTTCCCGCCTCGCCGGCTCGTCGACGGCCTCGCTGACCGCTTGCGTGCCGACGGCAGGCTCGTCTTCGGGCCCGGTGCCGACGGGGCGCGCCTCGAGGGGTCGAAGGCGTGGATGAAGCAGGTGCTCGCCGACGCCGGCGTTCCCACCGCTCGGTTCGGCGCGTTCGGTGACGTGGGCCCGGCCCTCGCGTTCCTGAAGTCGCTGTCCGGCCCCTACGTCGTCAAGACCGATGGGCTGGCCGCCGGCAAGGGGGTGCTCGTCACCGAGTCGCTCGACGAGGCAGCCGAAGACGTCCGCGCCAAGCTCTCGGGATCGGCGTTCGGCGAGGCGGGCAAGACGGTGGTCATCGAGGAAGGCCTCAGCGGGCCCGAGCTCTCGGTGCTGGCTGTCTGCGACGGCACCAACGCGGTCGCCCTCGCCCCCGCCCAGGACTTCAAGCGGGTCGGCGACGGTGACGCCGGACCCAACACCGGCGGCATGGGGGCGTACTCGCCGGTCCCTGTCGCGGGCGCCGACGTGGTCGACGCCGTCATGGACCAGGCGGTCGGGCCGACGTTGGCCGCCCTCGCCAAACAAGGCATCGACTACCGCGGCGTGCTCTACGCCGGGCTGATGCTGACGGCCGACGGCCCGAAGGTCCTCGAGTACAACGTCCGCTTCGGCGATCCCGAAGCGCAGGTCGTCCTGCCCAGGCTGTCGAGTGACTTGGCCGGCCTGCTCGCCGAAGCGGCGGCGGGTGACGTCAGCAGCGCGCCGCAGTTCACCGACGATGCCTGCGTCACCGTCGTGCTCGCCAGCGAGGGCTACCCGGCGGCGCCCCGGACGGGCGACGTGATCGAAGGGATCGACGAGGCGTCGGCGCTGCCCGGCGTCGTCGTGTTCTGCGCCGGTGTGGCGTCCGACGACGCCGGCAGGCTCGTGACCGCGGGCGGCCGCGTGCTCGATGTCACGGCGACGGGCACCACCATCGCCGAGGCCCGCGACCGGGCCTATGCCGCTGTGGAACGCATCCGCTGGCCGGGTATGCACCATCGCACCGACATCGCCGCCGCAACTGGGGCGTAGCGCTCAAGGAGGAAGTTTCGCTGGGTTTGTCGCGGTCCTCAGCAACACGGAACGACGCCAATAGGCTGAACGAGTGACGACGACGCGAACAGCCACAGCGACGAGGCGAGAAGCCCGAAACTTCCTTCAGCGCTACGGGAGTGAAGCATGAAGGTCGCCGTCCTGATGGGTTCGCCGAATGACCGGGACAAGATGGCCCCGGCCGTGAAGACGCTCGAGGAGTTCGGCCTCGAGCCCGACGAGCGGGTGCTCTCCGCCCACCGCACCCCCGATGCCGTCGTCGGCCTGGCCGGCACGGCGCGGGAGAACGGGTATGCGGCATTCATCTGCGGGGCGGGCATGGCCGCCCACCTCGCCGGCGTGGTGGCCGCCCACACCACCCTGCCGGTGGTCGGCGTTCCCCTGAGCGGCGGCGCCCTCAACGGGGTCGACGCCCTTTACGCCACCGTGCAGATGCCCAAGGGCATCCCGGTGGCGACCGTCGCCATCGACGGGGCCCAGAACGCGGCGCTGCTGGTCGTCGAGATGCTGGCGATCTCAGACGAGGGCCTGGCCAAGCGCCTCGCCGACCTCCGCGCGCAGTGGCGCCCGACATGAGAACACCAGACGCGAGGGCCACCGTTCTGGTGACGCCTGACGGCGGTATGCGCAGTCAGCCGTCGCCAGAACGTCGCTCAGTGAAGGTGACTGAGCGCCGGGATCGTCACCGAGGCCGCCGCGGCCGTCGCTCCGAAGCTGGCCAGGAGACGGCCGGCGATGCCCCGGCC
>CADDZP010000620.1 GCA_902812475.1 Actinomycetota bacterium
GTGCTCGAGCGACTGGCCGACCTACGGCGCCAGCGCCCACCACAACTTCACCAACGCCACGTGTCTCAACCCGGTCAACGTGCACACGCTGGCCCCGAAGTGGTTCTTCAAGACGGGCGACGCCGTGACGGCCGACCCCGTCGTCGTGGGCAACCGCGTCTATGTCGGATCGTGGGACGGCAACTTCTACGCCATCGACAAGAACAGCGGCCAGCAGGTCTGGAAGTTCGCCATCGACCCCCAGCCCGCGGTCACGCCCCAGGAGGACGCCAACGGGCGCGTGCTCGATCCCACCGACCCTGAGTCCTACGCCACCTCCGACGGGGGGCTGATCACGTCGTCGGCGTGGTACCAGCCCGGTGACGTCAAGAAGCACGTGCCCAACCTGGTGATCTTCGGCGGCGGCTTCACGCTGTATGCCGTCGACGCCGACTCCGGCTCGCTGTACTGGAAGCACGTCTACCCGGGCCTGCCGGAAGCACCGCCCGACCCCGCCCACGACGAGACGCGCATCTTCTCCTCGCCCGTCGTGGTCGGCGGCAACGTGATCTTCGGTGTGACCTCCGACGGCCAGGACGGGCACCGCGGCTACGTCCAGGCGGCCAGCCTGGCGACGGGATCGCCCGTCTGGCGGTTCGAGACGTCGGTGGCGCCCGACGGCACGATCCTCAACAACGGCTGTGGCGGCGTGTGGTCCTCGGCGACCGTGGTCGACCACCCCAAGCTCGTCGTCTTCGATGTCGCCGACTGCAACTTCCGCAACGTCCCCGCCGACGGCGTGTACAACGAGAAGGTCTTCGCCCTGCACCCGGGCGACGGCTCGCTGGCGTGGGTGTTCGACCCCCAGCGGGTGGATGACGGGTGTGACTGGGATTTCGGCGCCACCGCCAACACCGACGGCCGATCGTTCCTCGGCGTCGGCGGCAAGGACGGCACGTACTACTCGATCGACCCGGCCACGGGGCAGAAGAGGTGGGCGACCAACGTCCTCTTCGGGGGCTTCGCCGGGGGGTTCCTGGGGACGTCCGCCTACGACGGCACCCGTGTCGTGGGGGCCACCGCCCTCGGTGACTTCGGGCGCTTCGAAGGCTTCCTGCAGACGTTCTGCACGAGCGACCCCAGCTTGTTGCCCCGCGACCTTCCCGTCCAGGAGCCGAGCATCCACGCCTTCAACCCGGGCACCGGCGCCGTGGAGTGGCAGGGCGTTGCCTCCCAGTCGTTCGGGCCGACCACCGTCGCCGGCGGCATGTCGTTCGTCGGCACGGGCATCGCTCGGAGCATCCAGATCCGCGACGCCAGCAACGGTGTTCTGATCCACACCCTGCCGCTGCCTGCACCGAGTGACTCCGGCGTCAGCGTGGTAGGCAAGAGCCTGTTCTTCGGGACGGGCAGCTCCGAGCAGAGCGTGCCGGACGGCATCTGGTCGTTCCAAGCGCTCGGCTGACCGACATCTGATCGAAAGGAAGCGGGCGGTGGACATCGCGGGCCGGGTTGCGGTGGTGACGGGGGCGTCGTCGGGCATCGGCGCCACCGTGGCCACCGACCTGGCCCGCCGGGGAGCCACCGTCGCAGCCGTCGCCCGCCGCAAGGATCGCCTCGACGAGGTCGTCGAGCGCTGCCGGCAGTTCGCCCCGGCGTCGATGAGCGTGCCCGTCGACGTGTCGTCCCGGAGCGAGTGTGAGGGCGTCATCGCCGCCGTGCAGGAGCGCTTCGGGCGCGTCGACGTGCTCGTCAACAACGCCGGCATCAGCATCCACCGCAACGCCGCCCGCACGACGGCCGACGACGTGGAACGCCTCATGGCGGTCAACTTCTTCGCACCGGTGTACCTCACGACCGCGGCGCTGCCCGGCATGCTCGAGCGCGAGCAGGGCGCCGTCGTCAACGTCACGTCGGTCGCCGGGTACGTCCCCAACCCCGGGGAGTCGGCCTACGGGGCGGCCAAGGCCGCCCTCTCGCTGTGGACCCACGGCCTGGCCGTCGACCTGTACGGCACGGGCGTGCAGGTGACCGTCGTCAGCCCCGGGC
>CADDZP010000621.1 GCA_902812475.1 Actinomycetota bacterium
TCCTCTCCCTGCGGCCCCGGCCTCCGCCCGTGGCGCCATCGTGGTCGGCGCCTGCAGCACGGGCAACGTGCCGGCTTCGGGCACTGACAGCGTCGGCCGTGCGGCCACCTGGCGCGTCGACGGCGAGCCGCCCGCCCGCAGGGCGGCCACCGTGCCAACGACGAGCAGGAAAGCCGCGGCGATGGCGAGCAGGGCCCTCCCCCGCCGCTCGTCCTTTTGCCGCGTGCTGATCAGCTCGGTCTCGAGGGCGGCGCGCGTCGCGTCGGGCAAGGGACGCGGCGCATCGAGGTCGCCGAAAAGTCCGTCGGTCTCGAACTCGTCGACGCCCGCACCGGAGCGCGCCCCGGCATCGGCGAGCAGGGCGTGCTCCAACCGCTCGTAGAGCGACGGCGGCAACGGGCGCTCGGCGTCGAGCGAGTGCAGCTCACGTTCCACCGAGTCAGTCATCGTCGTCTCCGAGCGCCTGGCGCAGAGCGGCCCGTGCCCGCTGCAACAGCGACTGGACCTGGACACGGCTGCGACCGAGCTCGCCGGCGATCTCCTCGACGCTGCGGTCGTCGAGGTATTTGAGCACGAGCACCTGGCGGTGCAACGGTGGCAGCGTGCCGAGGGCGCGCGTCACCTCGTCCCGACGTTCCACGTCATCGTCACGGGAGTCGTCGTGATTCGGCACGGCGGTGAGGCCGGCACGGAGCACGGCGGCGCGACGTTCGGCCTCGTAGTGACGGATGAGACGGCGGCGGGCGATGGCGCACAGCCACGTCTTCAGCGACGACTCGCCACGGAACGTTGACGACGACCGCACCGCTTCGATGAACGTCTCCTGCACGAGGTCCTCGGCGACCGGCGCACCGCCAACGCGTGGATACAGGAACCCGTAGACGGCGGGGCCGTAGCCGTCGAGCAGGGCGCGCACGGCAACGGCGTTCCCAGCCGCCGCCTTGGTGAGGAGGTCGGCTTCCGGTGCTGCCGCGTGCGCCTGCATGAGCTTCTCCCCCTTGGTGCTCCAGTGTGACCGCCATCAACCGCGGATTGCCGCGATTGATCGGCGCCCGACCGCCGCACGAACGAGGCAGGCGACGCGGGAGGAGACCGATGACCCGACGATTGATGGCATTCGGCGTGGTGACGGGATCGGCGCTTCTGGCGCTCGGCGTCGTGGCGGGTCCGGCGATGGCATGCGCCGGGCTGGTCACGCCGGGCGGCAACGTCCGCCTGGTCCGCACCGGCACGCTCGCCGCTTACCACGACGGCCTGGAGCACTACATCACGTCGTTCCGCTTCGAAGGCGGCGGCGCCGAGTTCGGCTCGATCGTCCCCCTCCCCGGCATCCCGTCGAACATCGCGCGGGGCGGAGACTGGACGCTGCAGCGCCTGGACCGTGAGGTCAATCCTCAGCCGCTTGCTGCAGCTTCGGCCGGCGGCGCCCAGCCGGCCGCTGCCTCAGCGGAGGTAATTGAGCAGAAGCGCATCGACGCCCTCGACATCACCGTGCTGAAGGGCGGCGGTGCGTCCGTAGGCGAGTGGGCCCGGGAGCACGGCTTCCAGCTCACGCCCGACGCGCCCGAGGTCCTCGACTTCTACGCGGCCCGGAGCCCGATCTTCATGGCCGCCCGCTTCGACGCCCAGGCGGCGCGAGACCGGGGCCAGGAGCAGGGCGACGGCACGCCGATCCACCTCACCATCCCCGTGTCCAACCCCTGGGTCCCGCTCCGCATCCTCACGCTCGGCGACAGCAGCGACACCAGGATCGACGCCGACGTGTACATGCTGACCGACCACAAGCCGGCGCTGCTCCCCCAGCCGGGCACCCCGCTCGGCTTGGGGTTGATCCCGCTGCGCGACGAGCAGGCGTCCGACCAGCTGCTGTCCGACCTCCGCAACGACAAGGGCATGGAGTGGGTCCCGCAGACGATGTGGTTCACGGCCTTCCGAGTTGCCGAGGAGGCAGGCCGGCTGCGCTACGACCTGGCCGTCGACGCCAGCGGCCGCGGCCGGCCGTCGCTCGTCGCCGCCGGCCTGCGC
>CADDZP010000622.1 GCA_902812475.1 Actinomycetota bacterium
ACGTTGAGATCGCCGACCACGATGGCGTAATTCACGACCGCCGGGTGGGCGGCGTCGCTCTTGACGACCGTCACGTTCACGTCGGGCCCGGCCGTCGTGTTGGGCGGCGTCGCCGTCTCATGGATCCGGTAGGCGCCCGGAACGACGGGGCCCGTGTCGCACTGCCCGGTGCCGCCGCTGATCGTGCAGGTGGCGTCGGCGGTCTCGGCCGGCCAGAGCTTCGCCGCCTCACCGGCATCGAGCGAGCCGTTGCCATTCTTGTCGTTGTATAGGGCGAAGGCGGCACCGTCGAGGGCGTGCTTGTCGGCGACGGTGATCGGGTTGCTGTTGCCGTCCACCAGGACCTTCATGACGCGAACCCAGCCGGTGTCGCGGGGGTCGACGAACGGGTCCTTGAGGTCGATGTTGTCGCCCTTGGCAAGAGTGACCGCACGGTCGTTGGGATCGGCGCTGTATCCGGCGGGGGCCGAAATCTCGTGGATCGTGTAGTCGCCTGGGCTGAGGACGCTGAAGTTGCAGGAGCCGTCGGCGACGCTGGTGCAGGTGGCGGCCGGATTGCCGGTCACCGTGTTGCCGGACCACAGCCCGAACTTGGCGCCGGCCAGCGGGTTGGGCGGCTGGTGGTCGTCGACCTTGTGGATCTTCAGCGTTGCCGGCTTGAAGCAGAACGACGAGCTGGTGGGATCGAAGTCGTTGGTCTGAACGGAGTTGTCGTTGTTGTGGTTGGCGCCACCTGCGATGTAGTTCTTGTCGGTCAGTCCTTGGTTGGCGCGGTGGAGGTCGTACATGTTCACGCAGATGTCACCGATCGGCGTGCCCGCCTTGTAGGTGTGCGTGTCCGACCAGTTGCCGGTCGGGTGGTTGTTCGGGTCGGCGAAGCCGCAGGGAGCACCGACGTTGTAGTGCACGGTGTTGTCGCTCGGTGTCCCGACGAGCAGGTTGATGGGGACGCCCGCCGAGGTCTTGCCGCTGACGAGGTTGCCCGGCTCGTTGGGGTCGCCCCACGCCGTGGCCCAGCCCACGCCATAGTGGCCGCCGCAACCGTCGGTGTTCGTGGCCGTCTGTGACAGCCACAGCCACGTCCCCGACACGGTGACGGTCACGTCGCCGTTCGCGGCGACGGTGGCGCTGCCGGTCGTTGTCGGCAGAGGGTTGGCGGCGTTCGCCGAGGCAGGACCGGCGGTGATGATGCCGGCGAGCGACAGGCCGAGGGCTGCAAGCGCGGTGAGACACGCTGCAAGACGCCTACGTCGTGAACCCATGTGGTAGTCCCGCTTTCGAGTTGTGACGGCTCGTGTTGGCGGGGCCGGGTTCACTCTGGCTCCCCCCGGGCGCAGTGACCAGCTTCTGCCCGAGGCTCGACGCCTCCCCTGTCGTGCGGTGTGTCCCTCTGACGTTGACGCGCCGTAGTCACACACCGTGACTTGCGTTTCACGCACCGTAACGGCCTCGCTCCGTAGCGGGAATAGCAGCGTTGGGTGGTTTTCTGGCGACGGCCGAGGGTTGACACTCCCCCCCGCCGCACCTCAAGCCGGGACTGCGACCTCGCGCTCGACGGTACGCACGGCGGACATCGCCTCGGCCGGGCGGCGCTCGGCGTGGGTGAGGAACGTGGCGGCGACGGCGACCGCGGCCAGGGAGAAGACGCCCAGGGTGAGTGCGTCCCGCGGCGCTGCCGACAGGCGGGCGTAGAAGAACGCCTCGCGAAGACCGTCGACGGCGTAGTACGACGGTGTCAGCCTGGCTGCTTGTTGGACGACGTCGGGCAGGAACGCAACGGTCGTGAATCCACCACCCAAGAGGAATGAAGCGGCGACGGTGTTGACCCCGAGCAGCACGGCCGTCGTGGCCCGCCGACAGAGGACGCCGACGACGACGCCGAGCGCCGTGGCCGCGACCGCGGTCAACGCCAACAGGGCAGCGATGAAGGGCCACCGTCCCGCGGGAGCGTGGAGGACGCCCAGCGCCGCCGCGGGCGCGACGATGGCACCCAGCAGGGCGGCGGCGCCGGCGCCGCCCTGC
>CADDZP010000623.1 GCA_902812475.1 Actinomycetota bacterium
GACGCCCGCCCGTCGGGGCTGACGAACATGGTGCGGATGGCGATGGCGGTGTCGAGGTTGCCGGAGAAGTCGAAGTAGCCGACGACGCCGGCGTACGGCCCCCGCTTGGTGGGCTCGAGCTCGTCGATGATCTCCATGGCTCGCACCTTGGGCGCCCCCGACACCGTGCCGGCCGGGAGCGTCGCCCGCAGGACGTCGATGGGGCCCTTGCTGTCGACGAGCTCGCCCGACACCTGCGACGTCAGGTGCATCACGTGGCTGTAGCGCTCGAGCGTCATCAGCTCGTCGACCTGCTCGGTGCCGAAGCGCACGACCCGGCCCACGTCGTTGCGGGCCAGGTCGACGAGCATGACGTGCTCGGCGATCTCTTTGGGGTGCTCGCTGAGCTCGGCCCCCAGCCGGCGGTCCTCGGGCTCGGTGCTTCCCCGGGGCCGGGTGCCGGCGATCGGGCGGGAGATCACCCGGCCGTCGAGGAGTTGGACCATGGGCTCCGGTGACGAGCCCACGACGGTGACGTCCGCGTGACGGACGAAGTACATGTACGGACTGGGGTTGATCTGGCGCAGGACCCGGTAGACGTCGAACGGATCGGCGCCGAGGTCGAGGTCGAAGCGCTGGGCCAGTACGACCTGGAAGATGTCGCCGGCCATGATGTACTCCTTGGCCACCTCAACGGCGGTGCAGTAGGAGTCGGTGCCCATCGTCGAGCGCACCTCGGGCAACGGGTCGCCCCGCTCGGGCGGCTCGACGACCGGCTCCGCCATCGAGCGGGCCCCGTCGTCGGCGATGGCCTCGAGGCGCAGCACGGCCTCGTCGTAGGCCCGGTCGACGTCGCTGTCGCGGGCGCCGTTGGGGATCCACGCGTTGGCAATGACGAACACCCGCTGGCTGAAGTGGTCGTAGGCAGCGATGTCACTGATGACCGAAACCACGGCGTCGGGCAGGCCCAGGTCGTCGGGCGGCTGGTTCGGGAGGCGCTCGACCTCGCGCACGATGTCGTAACCGAGATAGCCGACAACACCGCTGTGCAGCGGCGGCAGTTCGGGGACAACAGGCGCCCGGTAGCGGTCGAGGATGCCTTCGAGGGCGGCGAGGACCCCGCGGTCGACCGGGATGCCCGGGGGCAGTGCGCCCTCGACGTCGATGCGGCCGGCGCGGGCGACGAGCGTCGCCGCCGGCCGGCGGCCGATGAACGAGAACCGGCCCCACCGTCCGCCATGGTCGACGGACTCCAGGAGGAAGCCAGGCTCGTCGCCGACGACGCGCAGGAAGGCGGAGACTGGTGTCGACAGGTCGGCCAGGAGCTCCCGCCACACGGGCACAACGGTGTGGCCGGCGGCGAGAGCCCTGAAGTCGTCCCTACTTGGTTTGAGCATCTGCGTCGCCGAAGGCGCGGTAGAAGCAGGTGTGCTCGCCGGTGTGGCACGCGCCCTTGCCCTCCTGCTCGACCACGAGGAGCACGGCGTCGCCGTCGCAGTCGTAGTACGCCTCCCGCACCCACTGCCGGTCGCCCGAGGTCTCGCCCTTGCACCAGTACTCCTGGCGGGAACGGCTCCAGAACCAGCTCCGCCCCGTTGTCAGTGTGCGGCGCAGCGCCTCCTCGTTCATCCAGCCGAGCATCAGCACCTGGCGGGTGCCCTGCTCCTGAACGATGGCCGGCACCAGGCCGTCGGCGTTGAACGCGACCTGGCTGAGGTCGTGCTCGGCGATTCCGATCGGCGTGGCCGTAGGCATGGCTCCATCCTACGAGCCCCCGCGAGTCCCTCTGCTGGCGCGTTCGGTTGACGACGGCGGCCGCGGCGGGCCAGCGCTGCCGTGTGCCACCGCATTCTGAACGTCTCGTGGGCTGCGCCTCACGGGCGCCGGTCTGAGTGATCTCCTCGTGGTCCGCCCGCGTCGTCATGGCGGAGGCGGGATCCAGGTCCAGTTGCCGGGCCCGCCCTGGAGGCGGTGGCCGCCGTGGGTGACGAGGTGGTGACAGTGCCGGCACAGACAGCACAGGTTCCAGGTGGCCACCGGCC
>CADDZP010000624.1 GCA_902812475.1 Actinomycetota bacterium
GTGCCTGATCTGTTCGAGCAGTGGATTGACGAACGCTCGCCCGAGGCCTTCAAGAGGTGCGTCGCCGAGGCCGTCGTGTTGGCGCGCTTGGGTGGTTTGCTGCACGACCTCTGCCACGTGCCCCTCGGCCACTCCGTCGAAGACGACCTACGGATCCTCGAGCCGCACGACCAGAATGACGCCCGCTTCGCGGCGCAATGGGCGACCATCCGGCGAGCGGTGCGCGCTCATATCGCGCACCGGGCCTGGCGCGACGCGGATGGCATCGCGATTGCCGATGCGATCGACAGGACGCTGTTTGCCGAGAACGGTCCACTGTATACGCAATTGCGGCCGCTGATCGTGTCTAAGCGGAGGGAGGGCGACAGGGTCGTTGCTGCTATGGAGCAGAGGGACATGGTGTATCCGTTCGTCGCGGATCTGGTCGGCAACACGATCTGCGCGGACCTCCTCGACTACCTCCTCCGTGACCACTTGTTCGCGGGCTTGCCGGCGGAGCTGGGGCATCGGTTCATTTCAGCTTTCTTCGTCGTCCCCGACAGGCGCGGCCCGCTGAGTCGACGCATGGCGGTCAACATTCAGCGTCAAGAGCACGAACGTCCGGACATCGTCTCGGAACTACTCAAGGCGCTCCGGTACCGCTATGAGTTGTCCGAGCGAGCGCTGTACCACCACGCGAAGCTGTGCGCCGACGCGATGCTAGGAGAGGCCCTCGAGCGCTGGGAGGGCGCGCTGTGGCTGCAACGCGCCGCCGCGCAGCTCGACGGCCTCGAGGGCCATGAGGATGCCGTCGCCGCTGGCGAGACCTATCGACTAAAGGCGATGCTTGCCGCGAAAGATGCTGAGACAGCCGACGACGTACGCGACGCAGTGCGGGCCGACCTCGAGAAGGAATTCATCGCGCACGGTGACGACGGGCTGCTCGAGCGTATGAGTTCGCTTGTGGATGATGAGCCCGTCGTCGACGGTGCGGTCGCCAAGACCGCGAAGCGGCTCCTTAGGCAGAGCGCTCAGCTGTCACAGGCCTTGCTCGATCGCAACCTCTTTCGCATCGCCGGCCGTGTCGGCTATAAGGACGCGTCCGCCGAGGCGCTGTTCGACGCGTTTGGGCGCGCGGACCGTCGAGACGCGCTTGAGCGCGGTGCAGAGCGATTCGCCGAACTCGGGGCAGCAGATGACGAGGGCACACGAGTGGAGCCTCGTGTGGTGCTATGGCTGCCCAAGCCGGGGATGCGCCTCAAGCTTGCGCAGGTGCTGGTGCAGCACAACGCGGGGATTGGTCCTTTCGTCGAGTACGAAGAAAGCCGCTCCCGCCGCGGCAGTGACATCTACGCCGCGCACCAGCGTCTGTGGAGTTGCCTCGTCCTGGTGCGGCGTGACGTCAGCGACGAGGACGCCGAGGTAGTTACGACGTTCCTAGCTGGGGAGATGGGCGTGCGTTGGGAGCGCCACCACCGCTTCGGGCCAAGTCCTGAGGAATGGAGCGCCCGGTTGGCCATCGCCCGCGAGTTGCCAGACCGGCGCCCCTTCGACGACGAGAACACCGACGAGTTGCTCAAGAAGCTTGCTGGTGTCGCCGCGCGTGGCGCGGGCACGTTCTCCGGCTTGCGTCAGGCCATTGGCGCTCTGGTCGATTCTGGAGAGGCGCGAGCCGCGGCCGATCGGCCGGCCATGCGACGCGCCAGCGCTACACAGACCGCGCCAGCGTCCGTCGCCGGCGGGCGCGATGGTGCGTCGGCCACGTGCTCGGAGGAGACTGGCGAGCTCCGGGACGAGGGCTACGACAGGAAAACGAGGGCCTGACGTCGCTTCGCCAGTACGGCGCACGTCAAATCATCCGGATCCGGCGAAGCAAGACCGGGCGAAGAACGTGCGTCGGAATCCACCCGCGAGAGGACATCAGCCGTAGGCACAGCGCAGGTATAAGACGCCGGGGAGCGCCATTGAACGACCGGCGCCCGGCCATCGCCGTCAGGGGTTAGGACCAACCAGAACGCGACATGCGGGTGGGCGTGAGC
>CADDZP010000625.1 GCA_902812475.1 Actinomycetota bacterium
GACAGCATTCAGTAAGTCGACCAACGCGCGTCTGAGTGGCCGAAAGAGCTCGCGGACGTCGACACGACCGATCACAGACTCATTATCAACGCATGCGTAAAGACACGGCGAGCCCCCAGCGATGACGCGCCTCAGCCACACACGTGTGGGCGGTGCGCGTCACGATTCCTCGCGGATGTGCATCCGGGAGCTGAACAACCCTTGCGGTCTGCCCTCCCGATCAAGATCTGAGAACGCCCACAGCAGATCCTCGTCCCCGTACGGGACCCGACTCGCAAACCGCATTCCACCGCGAGGCTCAAGCTCGACTGGGGGCACTGGATCGAAGAGCCGGTTCAAAGGCGGTTCGTACGTGATGCCCGCCGTCAAGAACGGGTTGGCGTCGTCGATGCGGATGCTGACTCCCCGGCGGCGGTAGGTGCCGGCGCACGCTCCTGTGGGAATCTGCTCCTGCTGGGGCTCGGTTGCATCGTTGTTCTCGGCGACGCTGGTTGCTGGGGTGCTGTCGTCGGCCTCGCCGAACAGCGCCCGCCTGACAGCCATGCTCACTGTCCGAGCGCCCGGTCCGTTCGCCAGGACGGAGAGCGCGCCTCGTGAGTCCGGTCGGGTCGCGAGGTACGACGTGTAGCCCAGCGTGCCGCCGGCGTGAACCGCCGTCCTTTGCCCACCGGGAATGAGCACCCAAGCGAGTCCTTGATCAACCAGCCCGACGTGCACGCTCGGAGACAACATCTCCTCGACCAACGTCAGCGGGATGAGCTCTCCGCCAAGCAGGGCGACTGTGAAGAGAACCAGATCCTCCGCTGTTGCCAAGAGGGTGCCGCCCGCTGGCCCGATGGAGCGCGGCAGCGATCGGCTATCGGGATGCACGATGCCGGTCGTTAGGTCCAGGCGATGGCCCGGCGCAACGGCATGCCCCGGCCCGAGCCTGGGCCGCGTCGCGGCGCTCACGCCGCACGCCTTCAGGACGCGGGCGTCGAGGACATCGTCCCAGGGCTGGTGGCGCAGGACCTCGACGACGCGACCCAAGACCGAGTACCCGGCGTTGCAATAGGACCACCGCACGCCGATGGGGTGAACAAGGCCGCTTCCGGCCACCACCTCGTCTACGTAGCGCTCGAGGCAGTCATCCTCGTCACCGGTGTCGGTGAAGTCGTCGGCGGCGTCGATCCCGCTCGTGTGCGTGAGGAGGTGGCGGATGGTCACGCTCGCCGTGGCGTCGCTGTCTGCGAGGCGAAATGACGGCAGGTGGTTGACGACCGGATCCTCGAGGCCCAGCGCGCCCTCGGCGACGAGTTGCAGGACCAGCGCGGCCGTGAAGACCTTCGTGATCGATCCGATCTCGAAAAGCGTCTCTGGTGCGACTGGCACGCGGCCGCCGACGGAACTTGCCAGACCGCCCGTGTTCCCAAGGGCGACGACGGCGCTCGGAGCGTGATGCGGTTGGAGGGCGCCGGAGATGATCTCGCCCACGGAGGAAGCTTGGGGCGTCATCGGGGTCGAGCTGACCCGAAGATGAACCATCGAGTGGCCTCGACGCGCGCCTCCCAGCCTTGCGCGTCGAGAAGGCGCTGAAGGTAGTCGGGTTCGTACATAACCCTCACGACGCTGTACTCGGATCCGTCGTCCAGTCGACGCAGGTCACGATCAGCGTTGTACTGCACCACGTACGGATCCTTCGGAATTTCGGGAGTGGGATCGGTGCGGCCATCGATGAAGAACACTCGCCCGTCGGCGGCGAGGCAGCTGTGTACGAGCGCCCAGAAGCCTCGAGCGCGAGAGCGCGGGACATGGGACAGCCAGAACGAGAAGAACACGACGTCGTAGAAATGCGACGGCCGCCAGTCAAAGAGGTCAGCGACGACGTAATCGATGTCGTCACGCCCGACGCGCTGCCGGTTGATGTCGAGCGCCTCAGGAGAGGCATCGACCACGGTGAGGTGGTCGGCGCTCGCAGCGAGGCGCTGGGTCCACCAGCCCGTTCCGCCGGCCAGTTCGATAACGCTCCCGC
>CADDZP010000626.1 GCA_902812475.1 Actinomycetota bacterium
GAGGAGATCTGTCGGCGCGGTTGGAGCTGCCGGCGGAGCCGGGCCTGGTGAGCCTGGCCGCCGCCGGGCGCCGCGAGTTGAGCGCCGACGTGGTGCTCGAGCATGTGCAGGAGGTCGGGGCGCGGGTCGGGCTGGTGGTGGCGCCGCCGTCGGCCCGGCAGGCCCGCAGCGCGCTGGACGTACTGGGCGACAGGCTCGCGCCGGTGCTCGACGAGTTGGGCACAGACGTCTTGGTTGACTGCGGCCGCCTGGATGCGGGGCCACTGCCTTCGGCGGCGCGGACGGCGGAGGTGCTGGTGCTGGTCGCCCGGCCCACCATCATCGAGGTCGCCCATCTGGCGCCCCGAGTGGACGAGTTGTGGCACGACGGCTGCAACGTCCGCGTGGTGCTGGTCGGCGAACCGGGCCCCGGGGCGCGGCATCTGTATCCGGCCGAGGAGGTGGCGGCCAGCGTGGCCGCCCCCGTGCTGGGCACGGTGGCGCACGATCCTCGCACCGCCGCGGTGCTGGACGGCGAGCGGCGGGGTGAGCGAGTGCTGGCCCGCTCGGAGCTGCTGCGCTCCGCCCGCCAGCTCGCCCTCGGGTTGATCGAGGCGGCCCGCGCCACCCACGACCCGGCCGACCGCCTCGCCGAGACGGCGCCCATCCCGGTGACGGCGCCGACGGCGCCCTCGAACGGCAACGGAGGCACACCATGACCAAGGACGAGTTCGCGGTGCTGGAGGAGCGGTTCTACCGGGAGACGTCCGAGGCTCTGGTGGTGCGGGTGCAGGCCAACGGGCAGCTGCGCCGAGACGACCAGCGGGCCCTGGCCGCCAGCCTCCTCCAGGCCGCCCTGCGCGAGCACGCCCGCGCCTGCTTGGAGGAGGGTCGCCCGGTGCTGGAGGCGGCGGTGGAGGACGAGCTGGAGCGCCGGGTGCTGGACCGCATGTTCGCCGCCTGGGCGCTGCAGCCCTACCTGGAGGACCCCACGGTGATGGAGGTCAACGCCAACGGCTGCGATTCCACCTGGATCGTGCGCACCGACGGCACCAAAGAGCCGGGCCCGCCGCTCGCTCCCTCGAACGCCGCGTTCGTCGAGCTGATCCGGGCGTTGGCGGCCGACGCCGGCCCCTGCGGGGTCGAACGGCGCTTCGACGCCGCCCACCCCCGCCTTGACATGCAGCTGCCCAACGGCGACCGGCTCTTCGCCCTCATGGGCGTCACGCCGGTGCCCATCCTGTCGCTGCGCCGCCACAACTTCATCGACCTGGTCACCCTGGATCAGCTCATGGGCTCGGGCATGCTCGACCTCGCCCTGCGGGAGCTGCTCGGGGCCATGGTGCTGGCCCGCCAGAACGTGATCGTCAGCGGCGGCACCGGAGTGGGCAAGACCACCCTGCTGCGGGCCATGTGCAACGCCATACCCGCCGCCGAGCGGCTGGTGGTGATCGAAGACTCTCCCGAGTTGGGCCTGCACCGCTTCGGCGACGCCCACCCCGACCTGGTCTCGGCCAGCGCCCGGGACGCCAACATCGAAGGCGAGGGCGAGGTCACCATCGCCGATCTGACCCGCTGGCTGCTGCGGGCCAGCCCCGACCGGTGCCTGATCGGCGAGGTCCGCGGCCCCGAGGTCATCCCCATGCTCAACGCCATGAGTCAGGGCAACCAAGGCTCGATGTGCTCCATCCACGCCAACTCGTCCAAGGCCGCCTTCTCCAAACTGGCGACCTACGCGGTGCAGGCCCCCGAGCGGCTCGCCCTGGAGGCCTCCAACCAGCTCATCGCCAACGCCGTCGACTTCGTCGTGCACCTCGACCGGGTGCAGACCAAAGCCACGAAGCAGCCTCGGGTGGTGGCCTCGGTCCGCCAGGTGGTGGGCCACGAAGGCCCGCTGGTGGTGTCGAACGAGGTCATGCGGCCCGGCCCCGACGGGCGGGCGGTGCCCGGCGCCCCGCTCGAGCCCGAGACCCTGGCCGCCCTGGAGGCGGTCGGCTTCGATCCCGGCCTGCTGGACCGGCCCGAGG